>JAYWEH010000174.1:0-5337 GCA_043780025.1 Deltaproteobacteria bacterium | reverse complement strand
ACATCAGGGCGACTTTGCTCAGTGGGTGTCTTTGGCCTCGGGCGTGAGCGGGTCCATGCAGCAGCGCGTGCCGGTGGAGTAGTCGAAGTAGTCCGGTTCGTGGCTGCCGACCTGCGCCTCGCAGCCTTTCATGGTGGCCCGCGCATAGAAGCCGCCCCGGAACACGCCGCGCTCGTCGTCGACCCACTCGTCGAGGTTGCCCACCATGTCGTGCGCGGCCATGCCGCTCCACCAGTGGCTCTTGCAATATTGCATGGATCCCGTATCGCGCAGCACCGGCTCCCCGTCGCCCACGACGATCAAATTGAAGCGCGGATCGAGCTGGTGCATCTGCGACAGGCCGTGGAGCACGTGAGCGGGGTGCACGTAGCGGTAGACGTTGCAGGCGAGGCGCCTGAAGTCGTTGCCGTAGGGGTATTGGGTTTGCCAGCGGCCGCGGCACGCCGTCGCCCACTCGTCGCTGGTGCACAGGCGCTTGCCGGCGCTCTGACAGGCGCGTTTGGCGACGTGATGAGACACGTAAGCTTGTGGCACTCGCCCCGGTGCCGACACGGCCTTGGGCACGAAGTCGTGTGTCTTTTGCCAATTCGGGATCGCCGGCAGCGGCATGCGGCGCGCGGCGGCGTCCCCGCTCTGGACGCGCAGGTGCTCCCAGCTGGCGAAGACTGAACGCATCAGCTTGGGGTGGGGGGGATAAAACGGAGATAGCGGTTGCCCGGTGTCCCGATCCACCATCGACGCTTCGTAGCGATCGATGCACGTGCCGCGCGTGAACACCATGTCCTCGGGGCACGCGCTCGGAGCGAGCAGATCCATGCGGCTCGCCGGGGTGCGCGGGGGTATTTCCGGTGCTGGGGTCTCGGCGCCAGGTGCCTCCGCCGCGGCGGGGGCGACCGGTTCATCGGCGTGCGCGGCGGTAGGTAAGAGCCAGGCGCCGAGCGCGCCCAAACACGAAGCGCTGCTGAAGAGCGCGCCGAGGGCCGCCAAACGCCTGACGGTCAGGCTTGCCCGACCACGCGCGTGGTGAAGGCGATCGGCGAGGTGCCGGCGCGGTGATACGCTTGGGCCCACATGTCCTCCGATGAAACATCGAACACGAGCGAGGCTTCCGCGTTCATCGGCAGCCACGACCCGCGACCGATTTCGCGTTCGAGTTGGAACGGCTCCCAGCCGGCGAACCCCATCACGCCGCGCAGCGACTTGGGAGCGCGGCCTTGCACGATGGCTTCGAGCACTTTCTGAGACGGAGACGCCGTGATGCCGAAGCCCACGTCGAACTGATCAGGAACAGAGTGCAAGCGCTCTTCGGTACGGTACAGCAGCCAGACTTGTTCACGCCCCACCGGCCCGCCCACGTATACGCTACTTTGCGGCTGTGGCTGCTCGCACTCGAGGCCTGCGTGTGTGGCGAGTTCACACAGCGACATGACGCGTTCTCCGTTAATCACCCAACCGAATGCACCATTCTTTCCATGTGATGCGAGCAACACAACAGAACGGTCAAAGTTGGGGTCCTCGAGCGGAGGAGCCGCGATCAGCAGCCCGGGAGCCAGGAGGTTCATGTCGGAAGGGTAGGCCCAGACCCGCCGTTCGTCGAGTTTTAACCCGCAAGATGCTCAAACTGCTGAACTTAAGCAGTCGGTTTGGGCGCCGTAGTCTCCCCTAGATGAGCCTGAAGAACCTGCTCACCGTGAAAGAGGTGGCCGCGCTTCTGCGCGTCTCCACGCAGACCCTGTACAAGATGTTGGAGCAGGGCCAGATCCCGGCCGTCAAAGTGGGCAGTCAGTGGCGATTCGACGGTGATAAAATCAAAACCTGGATCGAGCTGCAAGGCGTGCGCACACCGCATGAGAGTGAAGCGGGCTCGAGTAGGAAAGCGTTGACCTGACGAGAGGTCGAGCTCGAGCCACCGCGAAGGGGCCACGCCCGTTGCGCTCCTAGACGCGAGGCGATTCACTCGCCGGCGAGGGGGGGGCGTCAGAACGCCCCCAAGTGGAGGCGGCGAGAGACATTACAGCCCCCTCCAAAGCTCCCCTCGAGTTCATCGAGGAGAGCGGAGGAGATCTGAGCGGGGGGAGGCTC
Organism: Deltaproteobacteria bacterium; assembly: GCA_043780025.1. Classification (GTDB taxonomy): domain Bacteria; phylum Myxococcota_A; class Polyangia; order Polyangiales; family Polyangiaceae; genus SZUA-265. The sequence goes on along the minus strand of JAYWEH010000174.1, from coordinate 3,255 downwards.
GCCGGGCGATTCACTCGCCGGCGAGGGGGGGCGTCAGAACGCCCCCCGGAAACTAGGTCGTGTAGTCCGCGTTGATGTGCACGTAGTCGTCCGTTAGGTCGCAGCCCCACGCCACGGCGCGTTGATCGCCGAGGCCGAGATCGATGTGGAGCTTGACTTCGGCGGTGTCCATCGCGCGGCGCAGACTCTGTTCGTTTTCTGCTTTGAACGTGCCGTCTTCGTAGCCGAGCACATCGTTCACGCTGATGCTGACGTTTTCGATCGCGAGTTCGGCGCCGGAGCGGCCCGCTGCCATCAAGATGCGACCGATGTTCGGGTCACGCCCCGTGACCATCGTCTTGACCAGGGGTGAAGACACGATCGTGTGCGCCGCGACGCGCGCCTCTTTCTCGGAACGTGCGCCTGTGACTTCGACCACGATCAATGTGCGAGCGCCTTCGCCGTCGCGCGCGAGGTCTCGCGTGAGCTCCTCGCAAACGGCGTGTACGGCGCTGTAAAGCGCGCGGCTCGCCGGGTGGCCTTCGTTGATGACGGTGCCACCGGCTTCGCCGCTCGCGAGCCAGAACAACGAGTCGCTCGTCGAGGTGTCGAGGTCGATGTTGAGCATGTTGAGCGAGCGATCGGCGACGTGTTTCAAAGTGGAGCGGGCCCAGAGCGGGTCGATCGGCGCGTCCGTGGTCAGAAAGCACAACACGGTTGCGAGATCCGGATGGGCCATGCCCGAGCCCTTGGCGGTGCCCCCCACCGTGTAGACGCGTCCGCCCACTTCGAAGCGCACTGCGCGGCGCTTGATCACGCGATCGGTAGTCAGAATCGCCTGACTGAACGCAAGTCCCCCCTCGCGGCTCGGTTGGATTGCCAGGATGCCCTGCTTCACCCGATCCAGGGGCAAGGGTCGGGCGATCACCCCGGTGGACGCCACGAGGATGTCTTCGGTCGGGATGTGCAGATGTTCACCGGCGGCGCGCGCCATGGCCTTGGCGTCCTCGAGCCCGCGCTCGCCCATGGCGACGTTCGAGCAGCCCGAGTTGACGACGATGGCCTGGGCTCGATGATTCTCGAGGTGCGCCCGGCTGACGGTGACCGGCGCGCCACACACGCGATTGGTGGTGAACAAGCCCGCGGCGACACACGGCTTTTGGGCGCGCAAAATGCCCACATCCTTGCGTGTCCCCTCTTCGCCAAATTTCTTGATCCCGGCGTAGGCACCCCCTGCCTCGAAGCCGAGCGGGCTGGTTACACCCCCATCGTCGATGAAGGATTGGTTTATGGAGTGACTCATGGCGTGGCTTCTTAGCGCTCCAAAGGTAGTTGCGCAGCAGTATTTGTAGTTTTCGGGGAGTTTGCTCCCGGGGGGACAAAGGTTACAGCCCGGCGGCGAGAGGGCCGTTCTTACCCGTCATGGCGATCTCCAAAGGGGGCACCGGCGGCCTGTCGCAGGCTCCGGAGGGCAGCGCCCGCGGCGGGGGCGACCCGCCGCCGCAGTCGGCGGCGACGAGGGGGCCGCGCAGCCGTCATTCTGCGGTGCTCAGCGCGGTCAAGGCCGACGACGAGGCTCCGGCGCCGGTGCCGGACGGCCACCTCGTGCTGATCGCGGAGGACGACGTGTTGTCGCGCCGACTGCTCGAGCAATCGGTGCAGAGCTGGGGCTACCAGACCGTCACTGTCACGGACGGGGCGAGCGCGCTCGCCAAGTTGAGCGCCGCCAATGGACCGCGCCTCGCGATCCTGGATTGGGAAATGCCCGGCCTCAGCGGACCGCAGGTTTGCCGTATTCTGCGCGCGCGCACGTCGAGCCCGTACGTGTACCTGGTGCTGCTCACCGGAAAGACGGCGCGCGAACATCTGGTGGCGGGCCTTGGCTCGGGCGCGGACGACTATGTGAACAAACCGTTCGATCCGATCGAGCTGCAGCTGCGCATGCGCACGGGCCAGCGCATCGTCGAGCTACAACACCAGCTGCTCGAAGCGCGGCGGGAGCTCGAGCGGCGCGCCAACCACGACGCGCTCACCGGTGCGGCCAACCGTGGCGCGGTGCTCAGCAAGGTCGAAGGCGAAGCGTCGCGCAGCGCGCGGCAGGGCACTCACTATTGTCTGATCCTGCTCGACCTGGATTTCTTCAAGCGCATCAACGATTCATACGGTCACCGCGCGGGCGACACGGTGCTCAAGGAAGCGGTACGCCGCGTGCAGATCGAGATGCGGCCGTACGACGTGCTCGGCCGCTACGGTGGCGAAGAGTTCATGGTTCTCTTGCCGGGGTGCGAGCTTCGGGCGGGCGCTGTGGTCGCCGAACGCCTGCGGCGCTCCCTCGCGGATGCTCCTTTCGAGATCGAAAATCACAAGTTGGACGTGACCGCGAGCTTCGGCATCGTGTGTTCTGCGCAGCCGCACAGCTCGCTCGAGATGCTGGTGGACGCGGCGGACAGCGCGCTCTACCGGGCCAAGGCCAACGGTCGCAACCGCGTCGAGGTCGCTAAAGCCGAGTCAGTCCGCCCGCCGGCGCACGAAAATTCCATTCGCGCCATGTCGCAGCGGGCCGCGGGAACACGGCTCAGCTTCACGGTGCCGGAGCCCATGGAGATCGGGTTGGAGACGAGTATCGCGCCGCCCGTGTCGGTGCCCACGATGAACCCCGTGTTCGATCGCAGCGTGCTGTCGCAAGTGCAGGATCTCGTCGATGATGGCTCCGAGTTCCTCGAGGATTTGTTCGCGAAGTACCTGAGCAATACCACCCAAGCGCTCTCGGAGCTCGAGGCGGAAGCACCCGCGGAACAGAAACGCAGCGTGGCCAACACTCTGCGCGGCGCCAGCCTCAGTATCGGTGCCTCCGGCGTGGCTGACGCCTGCCGTCGCATCGAACGCAGCCTGCGCGCGACGCCCGACGCCGACATCTCGGCTTCGCTCGAACTATTGAGGGCTCAGGTCGACCGGGTGCGAGAACGCTACCCGCTCGAGATCGTGCGCATGACGACGCGCGCGAGCCAGCGCGCCTGACCTCAGCTGGCGAGCAGGCTGTCGATGGCGGCCTGGATCGCGGCTTCGTCCCCGGCGCGGAAGCCGGAATGCACGAAGCGGACGAGCCCGTTCTGGTCGATGATGAAGAGCGTGGGCATGCTCTTGATCTGGTAGTTGCGCGCGACGGTCTTGTCGCCGTCCCAAGCCACCGGGAAACTGGCGCCCGTCTCCTCTACGAAGTTGCCGATGCCGCCCGACTCGTCGTCTTCCGAGATGCCGACGATGGCCACGCGGTCG
>JAYWEH010000173.1:0-5351 GCA_043780025.1 Deltaproteobacteria bacterium | reverse complement strand
TAAAAGGAGGGAGCCGGTTCAAATGGATGGGAAAGGCGGGAATTTCGATGCCCTCGCCCCAGCCGGGGCACTCGAAATTCCCATCGCTTCAATGGAACGGGCGTACTAGTGAGCCCTGAAGCGCTGCCCATCGCCGAGTTGGTCGCGCTCGCGCAGCGAGCGCTCATGTTGTCTGTCCTGCTTGCGCTGCCGGTGTTGCTCGCCGCAGCGGTCGCGGGGCTCGTCTCCGCGGTCTTTCAGGCCGCGACTCAGGTCCACGATCCGGCTCTTGGGCACCTCCCTAAGTTCGTTGCGGTGGTATCGGCGCTGATCGTGACCGCCCCTTGGATGGGCCAACACGTCCTCGCCTTCGCCCTGCACGTCTTGGGTGGGCGCTGATGGGGTCGGCTCCCCGCGGGGAGGACGGTGACATCTACGTCCCCAGCGAGGTCGCTCGAGGGGCGGCGCGGGAGGGCCAGCGAGTGCGCGTGGGAGGCCGCGTGGACCGAGGCACAGGCGGGCTTCGGCTCGCCGACGCGTTTGCTGCCATCGACTTCGATCTGCCCGAGGACGCGGTTGCGCCGGGGTTGCTCGCGGTCATAGAAGGAACCTGGCTCGAGCGGCGCTTGATCGGCTGCGCGGTGCTGGAACGCCAAGCGCCTTCGGCTAGGCCGCTCGAATTCGAGCGGCTATTGCATCAGGGCACGGGCTGCCGGCTGCAGCTCCGGGCCCGCGTGTTCGCGGAAGTTAGAAGCTTCTTCGCCGAGCGCGGCTTCCTCGAGCTCGACACTCCGCTCTGGAGCTCCGAGTGCGGCACCGAGACGCACGTCGAACCGGTCCCGTGCGGCGACGGGTATTTGATCACGTCACCGGAGCTGCACATGAAACGGCTGCTGGTGGGGGGTGTTTTCAAGTCGTTTCAGATCGCGCACTGCTTCCGCGCGGGAGAACGCGGGCCGCTGCACTCGCCAGAATTCTTGCTGCTGGAATGGTACCGCGCGTTTAGCGGTTACACCGCGGTGATGCGCGACACCGAGGAACTGCTGCACGCGCTCTGCAAGGCCGTCTCATCGAGCTCGCTAGTCCGTCTGCACGATGGGCGAGAGCTCGATTTGACTCCCCCGTTCGAGCGCCTCAGCGTGCGCGAAGCCTTTGCTCGGTTCGCGGATGTCGCAGACGCCGCCGCCCTCGCCGCGGCCGACGAAGACAGCTATTTTCAGCTGCTCGTCGATCGCGTCGAGCCCGCTCTCGCGAGGCTGCCCCGCCCCGTCTTTCTTTATGACTACCCGGCGAGCCAGGCCGCTCTGGCGCGCATCTCGCCCAGCGATCCCAGCGTCGCGGAGCGCTTCGAGCTGTATGCGGGTGGCATCGAGCTCTGCAACGGCTACGGGGAGCTCAACGCGGCGGACGAGCAGCGCGCCCGTTGTGAGCTGGAGCGAACGCGCCGCCGAGAGCTTGGCCGACACGTCCCGGCGATCCCGGTACGTTTTCTCGGAGCCCTCGAACAAGGCATGCCCCGGGCCGGTGGAAACGCGCTCGGGCTCGATCGCGTGATCGCGATCTTGAGCGGCGCGTCTCGTATCGACGCCGTGCGCGCGTTCCCCGACGGTGAGGCCTGAGCCGGCCCAGCCGGCAGCCGCCAACCCGCCGTCAGTATTGGATCAAGCTGACGACGGGCGTAGGGTCCAATTTGGCGCGGCCCCCCAGACCCTCGAGCTCGATCACGAAGGCGTAGGCCAACACGCGTGCGCCTGCCAATTGCACGAGCTCACCGGTAGCGGCAGCGGTGCCGCCCGTCGCCAGCAAATCGTCGATCACGATCACGCTGGCGTCCGGAGCGAGCGCGTCACGATGCAGCTCGAGCGCGGCTCGACCGTACTCGAGCGCGTATTCGACTCGCATTGTGTCCGCGGGGAGCTTGCCGGGCTTTCGCGCCGGCACGAAGCTGGTATTGAGCCGGGACGCGAGCGGCGCGCCAAAAATGAAGCCGCGCGAGTCAATCGCCACCACGGCGTCCACGCGCAGGCCAATGAACTGCTCCACGAACGCGTCGATCACCATGTGAAAGGCCTTGGGATCGGCGAGCAGCGGGGTGATGTCTCGGAACAGGATGCCGGGTTTGGGAAAGTCGGGAATGGCCCGCACGCGATTGCGCGCATACGCGAGCCGATCCGCCAGCGCCGCTGCGCCAGGCAGCGCAATCGATTCCCTGCTCTCCGGCGTGGAAGAAGGCGGCACCGACGACTGCGCGGAGATCCCGCGGGGCGTTGGACCGCGCCGGGCTGGAGCCGGTTTCCCCAGTGCGCGCCGAGTCATCGCTCGATGGGTAGCATGGCGAGGGCGCTGACAGCGATCCTTTCCGCCATCGGGGCCTGGCCGGATTCCCACATCTCCAGCGACAGCGGAGTGACGCCGACGACGCCTGCGTCGTAGGCTTCCGTGTCGGACCCCGCCGCTTCACCGTGAACCACGCGTGAGCCGCCGAGCCACAGGTATTCCGCGCCGCGCGGGTCGCGCCGAAAGTCAGCGATCTCTTCGTAGCGCCGCGATCCGAGCCGCGTCGCCCGCACGACCCAACTACTGCCCGGAGGAAAGTTCACGTTGAGCAGCACGCCGGCATCGGGACTCGGCAAGGGCTCCGAGAGAAAGGCCAGCGCGAGTTTCACCGAACACGCGGCGGCGCCTTCGAGATCCACGCCCGGGCCTGCGGATAAGGCCAGGCCGCGCAAGCCTCGAAGCGCCCCTTCACGGGCAGCGGCGACGGTGCCGCTGTAGAAAACGTCGGCGGCGAGGTTGAGCCCGTCATTGATGCCGGAGAGCACCATGTCCGGCCTTCGGGGCAGGACCCGACCCTGGGCACACAACGCGACGTACACGCAGTCTGCCGGGGTGCCATCCACTGAAAAAAAACCTCGGTCGTGTTCGCGGAGCCGCAACGGCGTGGTCAGGCTGATCGCGTGGCTGGAGGCGCTCTGCTCCGAGTGGGGAGCACAGACGACCACATCCGCCACGCGATCGAGTGCCCGGCGCAGGCAGTCGAGGCCCGGAGCTCGAAAGCCGTCGTCGTTGCTGAGCAAGATGAGGGGACGGGATTGCATGGGGGGCTGCGAGAGTAGCCGGCGGACTGGCAGCGCGCAGCCAGTAATTGTGATGCGACAATGCCCCGTATGGATCAGCATGACGGATCGCATCCCCCAGGAGATCCAAGAACTCGTCCAGACGGCATTGGCCCGCCACGGCACGGCCGGCAGTGTGCGTGTCGAAGGCCAGCTGGTTTCGCTGGTCGGAAATGGACCTTTGGTGACTGAACCGATCGGGCACCTGCTCGGACAGTGGGAAAAATTGCCATACGAGGAGCGGCAACGGCAATGTGGCAACGTCGCTCGCGCGTTGAGCCGCCAACGCTTCCGCGAGGCGCCGCCCCGGGCTCGGCAAGCGTCGGCCCCCATCGGAGTGATCGTGGCTCTAGCGCTCGCCCTGGGCGCCGGAGCCTACTACCTCAAGATGTCCCGCGGTGGGCCGGCAGCGGCCGAAGCCCGCGCCACGTCGGCAGCCGCAGTCTCGGCATCGAGCGACGTGGACGCCGAGCGCTCCGCGCGAGCTGACCGCGTCTGTAATTCGACGCGAACTCGCCTCGCGCGCGGTGCCACAGTCAACCCGACCGATGCTGAAGGTTGGGTGGTCGAGTTGAGCATGCTTCGCCCCGCGGACGCGGGGAGTTGGCCCGCCCTCGAACCGCTAGTGCGCGCGGCTTCTGCGAGCGACCGAGCGCAGATCGTCTGGGAGGGCCTGGTCCCGCCCAAGTCCGGCGATCCGACGACCCGGGTGGTGGTGGAGGACGAGCTATTGCCCGAGCGCGTGCCTCAATATCGGAGCCGTTCGTTCACGCTGTTCGGTCAATACGTCGTGCCGTACTTTCGCGAACGCGAGCGCATTAAGCTAGTTCGATTTGCCCATGCCCTCGCCGAAGCTCAGCGGGCGGAGCTCGGCGCGTTATACGCGCGTTGCGAGGAAGGCACCGCACGGCACATGGGCTCGTGGTTTCTGGGTCACTCCCCGGGCGCCGCCGCGGCGTCCTTGCTGTATTTCCTCGGCGCTTACGCGGACCCGCCACAGCTCCCGAGCAGCATCCTGTCGAGCCAGGCCGCTGTCCATTTCGAACCGCTGTTCGCGCTGTCGACGTTGATCGACAAGACGCGAGGGCTGAAAAAACAAGACGTTGCTGGATTGATCGGCGCTCAAGACGGTATGGTGGCGGGCCCCACGAACTTCACAACGCTGAGTTTTCCCTTCGTCGAATCGGACCGGGCCCTGCGCGCCAGCTTGTCCATGGCCTCGCGCCTCGCCGAGCCGCCATTTGTTGCCGCGGGCCGTGCCGTAACGCAAAAGCTGGAAGCCAGTCGCTAGAGCTGCGGCGTGCCGGTCTTCAGACTCAGTGCGTGGATGGGGCCGCCCACCAGGCTCCCGAGCGCCTCGTAAACGAGCTTGTGTTGGCGCATGCGCGAGTGCCCGCGAAATGCTTCGGCGGTGATCTCGACGCGATAGTGATCGCGCGTTCCAGTCAGATCCTCGATCTGGACCACGGCGCCTGGGAACGCCCGCTCGAGGAGTAGCTTCAGTCGTTCGGGCTCGACCATGGGAATGCCAAGACCCGATAGCGCTGCGGGCCGCGCTGGTCCAGCTCAGATTGCGCGTTTCAATCGGCGCGTGTGACTTCCAGCCGATAGTCGAGCACGAGCGAGTTAGCCCCCATTGGGTTGAGCGGGCTCCACGGTGGTGCGACTGAGCCGACCAAGCGGCTGTGATCGATCACGAAGACATATTGCCCGGGGGGTAGCCGCACGCTTTGCTCGCCGAGCGCACCGGCACGGATCGGAAAGGCAAACACGGGTGGACCCGGCGGGGGACCGACGGCCGCTCCCGTCTGGATGGCCTCGCGCCAGGCGTCGGCGACCGAACGCGCGTACACGAAGCCCTCAGCGTTTGGCCCAACCACTCGATACTTGAAATGGACGTCGAGTGGGATTTCCTCCACCACCACCGGCCCCAGGAAGTCGAGCTGCTCGACGCGAATTTCCGCCGTATCGCTGGCGACCAACGTTCGCTCGCCTCCGGATGATGGCAGCGCTTCACGCGGCCGCTCCGGGGGTTGCAGGATGCCAAGGCTGAACGCATCCCCGTCCTCGGTCCTCACGACCGTGAAGCCGCTGGCGAGCTGCCCGGACGCGACCTGGGCTCCAAATGTGCTCGTCAGGTAGGCGACAGGCGTCTGATGACGCGCCCAGTCGACCAGCTTGTTCTCGATGCTGCCCACCCGGAATTCCGGAGCAAACAACATCCGCTCGGTGCGCGCCCATACGTACGTGGCGTCC
>JAYWEH010000172.1:0-5352 GCA_043780025.1 Deltaproteobacteria bacterium | reverse complement strand
ACTGGCCTTGCTGCGCAGCCGGGACGGCGTCGCAACCGGTGCCCACCAGGATCTCGATGGTGCATTGGCCCGTGAGGTTTGCCGGCAGCGCGGGGATGCAAGCGCCCGAGGCGAGGCCGCCGCAGTAGCAGGAAAGCAGCGGCTGCTGTGCGCAGGAATCACCCGGGATCCGGTCGGTCGCCGGCCAGAGATCACCCAGGATGCACTCGAGGACGGCATCGGAATCCGGACCAACGAGCGACCAGTCAAACTCGCAAGCGCCGTTGACCGCGAGGTCCTCGACGCAAACGTTGTGACAGGTACCCGAGCCGACGAGCGTGCAGTCGCTGGCGCAGGTCACGTTCGGGCCGACACCCGCCGGCAGATCAGTGCCGTCGCACTGCTCGGTCGGTTGGTTGATGTCGCCATCGCCGCAGGTCGCTGCAACGGCGCAGTCGACGGCGCAGGTTGCAATGGTTTCCGTACCGTTGCAGATGCCATCACCGCACACTGCGGGACTCGAACCCGTCGGACCGGTTGGACCCGTCGGACCGGTTGCTCCGTTGGAACCCGCGGGACCGGTTGGACCCGTGGCGCCGGTTGCACCGTTGGAGCCAGCCGGACCCGTGGCGCCGGTTGCACCGTTGGAGCCAGCCGGACCCGTGGCACCCGTGGCACCGTTGGCACCCGTGGCGCCGTTAGCACCATTGGAGCCAGCCGGACCCGTGGCACCCGTGGCACCGTTGGCACCCGTGGAACCAGCCGGACCCGTCGGACCCGTGGTCCCCTGAGCGCCGGTCGCACCGTTGGCACCCGTTGCGCCGTTGGCACCCGTGGCACCCGTTGCGCCGTTGGCACCGTTCGCGCCCGCAGGGCCCGTGGGACCGGTTGCGCCGTTGGCGCCGTTCGTGCCGTTCGTGCCCGCCGGACCGGTTGCCCCGGTCGCACCGTTGGCGCCGTTGGCGCCCGTCGCGCCCGTCGCGCCGTTGTTGCCATCGACACCGTCACACACGATGCCGGATGTGACGACGTTGCCATCTTGGAGCACGGTGACAACAACGCCGCCTTCGGGGCACTGCGCCGCCGAAGCTGCGCCGATCGTCACGGTCTGGCCGCCGTTACCGCCACCGGTGCCGGCGGGACCCGTCGGTCCAGCAATGCCCTGAGCACCGGTTGGACCCGTGGCACCGTTGGTGCCGTTGGTGCCGTTGGTGCCGTTGGTACCAGCGGGCCCGGTTGCGCCCGTGGCACCGTTGGTGCCGTTGGTGCCGTTCAGGCCGGTGGCACCCTTAAGACCCGTCGGACCCGTGGGGCCCGCTACGCCAGCGATACCCGCCGGACCGGTGGCGCCCGTTGCGCCCTTGGCGCCGGTCGGACCCGTCGGACCCGTCGCGCCCGTTGCGCCACCGCCGCCGCCGCCGCTGATCAGGTTCCAGTTGCCGCTGCGGCAATAATAGAAGCCGACGCGATTGGAGGGGGTGTGGACGTAATAAACGACGCCTTCGAGGAACCCGAAGCAGCTGGGCAAGCTGCTGAAGGAGATCGAGGCCTGAACTTGACCAATGTCGATAATCTCTTCGCCTTCGGCGAGAGAATCGATGGCGTCATCTTGCGCCAGGCTGCTGGTGTCGGGGCCGCTGCAAGCGACCAATAGGGACAGGGCCGTCAACGGCCCAAGGATCCGAGAAACGAGCTTCATAAATGTCTTGTCTCCGTGCACGAGGGCTGGGGACATTCCCATCCACCTCGGGTCGGCTGCCTAACATGGTGCTCTGGGCTCAGATGCAACGATCCAGTGACAGTTTGGCTACGTGTCTACATAACCGTGAGGACTCTGGTTTTGCGCTCGTGAGTGAGTGCAGCGATGTTCCACCAGTGCATCGAGCGAGTCCGGGCGCGCAGCGCATGCCGGATCAACCACGCGCTACCGGCGCCGAAAAAGTTAACTCTGGATCCGACGACAAACCGTGCTCGCGCGGCGCGCGAGCTGCGACACCCCTGGATCCCCTACATCTCTGCCGCTATCTTTCCGCCCATGAAAATCGCTTCGACGACGCTCACCGGGAACAACGCCGAGATCATGGGGGACGCTTTGCGCAGCGTGGTCGATTGGGTTGACCTGTGCCTGGTGATCGACACGGGCGTCACCGACGACAGCCTGAAAGTCGCGCGCGCAATCGCGGGCGACAAATGTGTCGTACGGCAGTTCGCCTGGACCAGAGATTTCTCGGCCGCGCGTAACTTCGCGCTGGACGCGGCGAGAGCCATTGGCGCCGATTGGGCGGTCACGCTAGATACGGACGAGCGCATCCAGCCCAACGGAGAAGACCTGAGGGCGGCCATGCGAGACGCAGACGTCGATGTGCTCATGATGTCCAACGAGGGCCGCGAATACGCCAAGGAGCGCTGCTTTCGGCTGCCCGCGCGCGCGCGCTTTCGCGGACCCACCCATGAATCCTTCCCGAGTTACAAAGTGGGCTCGCGGACGCTCGAACTCGCCACCTTCACCGAGCTCGGCAAATCGCCGGACGCGCTGCGCCGCAAGTTCGAGCGCGATCTCGAAATCCTGATCGAGCACGTGAAGGCTCACCCGGATGATCCGCGATGGCATTATTATCTCGGGGAGTCGCTGAAGAACCTCGACCGGCGCGAGGAAGCGGTGGGCGCTTACGACGCCTGCGCCGCGCTCAGGGGTTGGAATGAGGAATCGGCCTGGGCTTGTTATCGTGCGGCAGAGTGTCTGTCCGCACTTGGGCGCCACCGCGACGCGATCGATCGTTGTGCCGTTGGCCTCACGCGCCACGCCGGCATCGCGGAGCTGCCGTGGTTGGCGGCTTTCTGCGCGTACCAGCTCGGGGACAACGCCCAGGCCGTATACTGGGCGCGCCTGTCGATCACCTATGGCCTGTTTGCGGGCAGCGGAGCCGATGTCCCGCGCATCGGCTTCCGCAATCCCAGCGCCCTCTACGAAGGCCCCTACGACGTCTTGCGCTTCGCTCTCAAAAACCTCGGTGACGTTTTCGGCGCCGGCGAGGCGGAGCGCGCCTATATCCAAGCGCTTGCCGCTCGCGGTCAGAAGGCCCCCCCTCGAAGCTCAAGCGCGGGCCAGCCCTCCACGGCGCTGGCGGGCGAGCAAAAGTGATCCACACGCGCTGAGCAGGGCCGCAAAGAGCCAAGCGCCGGCGCGACCCAGCACCGGTGTGGCGACACCTTTTTCAAACACATAGGCCGAGCCACACTCCACGCAGGTCTCGAACCAGGCGCCCGAGATGGCCTCGCCTTGCGCCGAGAGCGCCGCGCTCGCGCCGAGGTACCCGCCCGAAACCAGCGCCAGGAACATCGGTGGCGCCTCTCCCCAGTTCGTTCCGTTGCGCGACAGGACATACAAGTGGCCATCACCATTGCGCTCGTTCGGCGCGCCCACGAGCGCCCGGTCGTCGGAGATAGCGACGCTGCTGCCGTATTCGCCGAACTCGGTCTGATTCGTCGAAAATTTGCGGGGTTGTCCGGACCACACGCTGCCGGTGCGCTGGAAGAAATGCACCGCTCCAGCATCGACGCGGCTCCCGTCGGCGCCCGGTGCGCCGATGAGCGCCCAATTTCCCGACATGGCAATCGAGCGGCCGAAGCCATCGAAGTTTGCCAGAGACGCCGACAGCGCGGGGCCCGAACCCCAGCTGATCGAGGGCGACGTCACGCGCTGAAATGAGAACACCGCCCCGGGATTGCTCGTGGTGCCCTGCGAACTGACGAGGGCAAAGCCGTTCGCCCCGTCGATCGCGACGGCCTGGCCAAACCGGGTTTGCGCGACGGTGCCCGCGAGGCGCGCCCCGTCCTGTACCCAGCTCGAGCCGTTCAAGCGAAACACATGAGCGAGCCCTGCGCCCGAGTTGCCGGGCGCGCCGATGATGGCGAACGTACCAACCGCTCCACTCGAAACGGCGACGGACGATCCAAAGGCGTCTTGATCCACGAGCGCGGGGCTCGCGAGCGAGTGCAACTGCACCGGCGTCCCCCAGTTCCCTGCCGAAACCCGGGTGTAGACGAAGGCTGCACCTCGCGTGATGGCCGTCGCATTGGGTGCGCCGACGAGCAAGCGCACACCGGTCGCGGGCGTGCCCGTGAGCGCCACGCTCGCGCCGTACAGATCCCCTGCGACCGAGCCGAGCAGCTTTGCTTCCTGCACCCAGGCCAGGCCGCTGCGACGAAAGATGAAAACGGCGCCGGCGTTGTTGCCGATTTGATCGTCTCCAGGCGCGCCGACCGCGGCGAGATCGCCCTGAATGGCGACCGCCGTTCCAAACATCTCGAGAGCCGCGGGATCCGGAGCGACGAGGCGTTTTCCGATGGGATGGAGACCGCCGATCGCTCGTGCGTCGGAGCTGACCAGTCCGAGCAGGGCCAGGGTGCAGGCCGCGCCCATCCGTTGCAGGCGGCGCCGGAGACCGGCGCGGGGCCTCACTTGGGGGTCGGTGGTCGATGTGACGCGAGCGCGCGTCGAAGCGGACATTGTTCTACGCATGGCAGGTCCTCTTTGCAGTCGCGGAGACGAGCGTCTTCGCTTTAGGGGACCCGCTCGGTAACGGTGGCGAGTGACACCGCCGTTACCGAAGTGAAGCATCTCTACACGCAGAAAGCCTAAACCCCGAGCAGTCACAGGAACTGCTCGGGGCGAGACGTACTGGCTCAGACCGCCTGCCGCTGTGCGGCACGGCGCCGAGCGGCGCGTGGCACTAGCGTATCAGGGCGAGATGCACTCCGCGGGGCAGTTGTTCTGCAGGCACGCCACGTAAGCGACCGCGCGTCCAGCGGGCGTGGTCGTGTTCGTGAAGAACTGAGACACGCACTGACCTTGCTGCGCGGCCGGCACCGAGTCGCAGCCCGTTCCTACGAGGATCTCGGTGGTGCATTGACCGGTCAGCGTCGCGGGGAGCGCCGGGATGCAAGCGCCCGAGGAGAGGCTGCCGCAATAACAGGACAAGAGCGGGGAGTTCGCGCAGGAGCCGGCCGGGAAAGTGTTCGGAGCCGGCCAGGTTGGACCGAGGATGCAGTCCAGGATCGGGTCCGAGTCCGCGGTGATGAGCGACCAGTCGAACTCACAAGCGCCGTTGACGTTCAGATCCTCCACGCAAACGTTGTGGCACACGCCTGAACCGCCGCCCACCGTGGCGCAACCCGAGGTGTCGCGGGTGCACTGAGCGGTGCAGGAGACGGTGCCCGTGGTTCCATCCGGGCAGGAACCGACGCCAGCCGCGCCGTCGCACTGTTCGCTGCCGTTGACGATGCCGTCACCGCAGCTGATGACTGCCGCGCAGCCGGAGGTGTCGCGCGTGCACTGGGCCGTGCAGGAGACGGTGCCGGTGGTGCCTGCGG
>JAYWEH010000171.1:0-12775 GCA_043780025.1 Deltaproteobacteria bacterium | reverse complement strand
GAGCATAGACGATGCCAAAACTGCTCAAGGTCGTACCAACCCACTTGGGCCCGCCAGTTCCCGCTTCGGGATCCAGCAGTGGAACACCCGCCAAGTCGGGGTTTGGGAAGACAGCGCGAATTAGCGCCGGATCGAGCTCGAGCGGTTTCAACAGTGGCTTGAACGTGCGCTCGAACACGAAATCCCCGCCACCCCAGACTATCTCGATGCCCGTACTGACATCGGCCTCCGGCAGGAGCACGCCATTCGCGTCGCGATAACGCCCGTACAGGTCCTCGAGATAGCGCACGATGTCGTTGGTCCCGCCCGGCGAGAGGTAGATGAGGTCCACGGCGCCACCGAAGCGCTCGCGATGCCAATCGGAGAACGCGGCCTCAAACACACTGCGGATGTCCTGATTGTGCGGTGTGATGATGCGCAGGCTCAACGCCGCGGCGCCGGGGCCGGGCTCGCGCGCGTCGTGCTTCAAGGTGCCGAGCCCGAGGCGCAGCCCAAATGGCAATAACAGGACCAACAGGAATGCGCCGAGGAGCGCATAGGTCGTGCGCACTATGCAGCCTCGAGCCGATGCGCCAGCACGACCAGATCGTCCGCGGGCAACTCGAGCACCACCTGCTCGGGCACGTGCAGCGTCGGCGGCACGCTCTGCATGCGCAACTCGCGGCCGCCCGCGCTCAGCCGGTGCTCGCTTCGGTCACCCAAAAACCACGACTCGAGCACGCACGCCGGTACGCAATTGACAGACTGCGCCGCCGGCGCCTGCCGGCTAGTGGGGGCGATCCGCAGCTGTTCAGGCCGAATCGCGAGCGTGACGTTTGCTCCCGCGCCCACGAGGCCAGGTTTCGCGAAGGCCCAAAGCTTGCCGAGCGCGGTATCTATGTACCAGCGCTGCCGCCCATCCCCGCCCGGCGCCGCAGCGTCCGGCTGAGGGTCGGCAGCCGCACGCTCCAGCACGCGCCCGGCAATGAGATTGCTGTGGCCCAGAAACTCCGCCACGAACGGCGTTTCAGGGCGCGTGTAGAGCTGCTCGGGGGGGCCCACCTGCACGACGCGCCCGCGCTCGAGAATTGCAATGCGATCGGCGATGCTGAGGGCTTCCTTCTGATCGTGGGTGACGTACAAGGTCGTCAAACCTGTCGCCCGACAGATGCGACGAATCTCGCTGCGCATCTGTTGCCGGAGCTGCGGGTCCAGATTGCTGAGCGGCTCATCCAGAAGCAAGCATTCGGGGCGCACCGCTATGGCGCGAGCGATGGCGACGCGCTGCTGCTGCCCACCAGACAGCTCGGCCGGCTTGCGCTCCAGATATTCGCTCATGTGCACCAGCTCGAGCGCCTGACGAACCCGTTCGTTTCGCTCGGCGCGCGAGAGCTTTCTAACCTCCAGACCGAAGCTGACGTTCTGGGCCACGCTCAGGTGCGGCCAGAGTGCGTAGCTCTGGAAGCACATCACTGCGCTACGGGCACTCGTGCGCAGGCGCGTCACGTCGCGCTCTCCAAACCAGATGCTCCCGGCGTCCGGCTCGAGCAGACCAGCGACCAGATTGAGTAACGTCGTCTTGCCGCAGCCGCTCGGACCCAGCAGGAAAAACAGCTCGCCGGCTTTGATTTCTAGCTCGACGTCGTCGACCGCGAGGGTGGAACCGAGGCGCTTCTTGACGTGCGAAAGGCGAATCGGGGTCATTTCGGGCCTACGGACCCGTTCTATAGCAGAAGAGCTAGATCAAGATGTCCCCGCCTTCGGTCAGAATCTCAGCTCCCTCGGTGGTCACTAGGATGGTGTGTTCAAACTGGGCGGACAAACTCCCGTCGAGGGTGACGACGGTCCATTGGTTGCCCTCGGTCATCACTTCTGCGCGCCCCAGGTTGATCATGGGTTCGACGGTGAAGACCATGCCCGCCTTCAGGCGCAGCCCGCGATCGGGACGGCCCACGTGGAGGACGTGCGGTTCACAGTGCATTTGCCTGCCGATGCCGTGCCCTCCGTAGTCGCGGACCACGCTGCACCCCTCACGTTCAGCGAGCTGCTCGATGGCGTACCCGATCTCGCCCAGGCGGGCGCCGGGCCGTACCCGCGCGATACCGGCCCTGAGGCAACGCTCGGCCACGTCCACGACATGGAGCGCCTCGGGACTCGCCTCGCCGACGCAGAACGTCCTCGAGGTGTCTCCGTGGAAACCCGCGAGCTCGGTCGTGATGTCTACGTTGACGATGGATCCAGCGCACAGACGTCGCGACGCCGAGGGCACGCCATGGCACACCTCGTGGTCGATGCTGACGCAACACGCGCCACTGAACGCGGGCATGGCTGGGGAAGGCCGATAGCCGAGCTGGCTCGGCCTGCCTCCACGGCGAGCGGTATCCTCGCGCACCCAGCCGTCGATGTCGGCGCTGCTCACACCGACGCGGATGCGCTCGGCAACGTGAGCGAGCGTGGCCGCCGCGGCGCGTCCCGCTCGGCGCAGCTTCTCGACGTCTTCAGCATTAAACAGCTCGATGGCCATGCTGAAAAGCGTGCCGATTTACGCCTCGGCCGGCCAATACCATTTGGGTATGGCGCCAGCTGATTCGGGCCATGGCCAAGGCCCGACCGCGTCAGCTAAGCTACGAGGGTGAGTCTCGATCAGCTCGGGTATTTCGTCGCCGTGGCGGAGGAAGGCAACATCGGCCGCGCCGCGCGGCGCCTGCACATCTCGCAGCCACCCCTGAGCCGGCAAATCCAAAATCTAGAGGTCGAGCTCGGCGTAGCGCTGTTTCGCCGCACGCCCCGCGGAGTGCAGCTCTCCCCCGCCGGGGAGCGGTTCTTGCCACGTGCGCGTCACGTGCTGGACGCTGTCGCTGGGGCGCGACTCGCGGTGCGGAGCGCGGACGCGCCCGACACACCGAGGCCAGAGCTCAGCGAGCCGTCCCCCACTCGAAGCTGACGGGTACCTCGATCGCGGCCAAGATGCTGAGCCGCACAGGCGAGGTGTTCGCGGCCTGTTCGAGGACACTGCGGGCTTCCGCCGAGAGCGAGGCGCCGGTCGGCACGCGCACGCTCACGTCCAGCTTCTCGATGCGGCGTGGAAGCGTCGTCGTCATGTGTTTTCTGACCACCACACCCGCTCCTTCGATGGACCACGAGCGCTCCTCCGCGCGAATCCCCATCAGCGTCAGCATGCAGGTGCCGAGCGCCGTCGCCACCAGGTCGGTTGGGGAAAACGCCTGCCCTTTGCCTTTGTTATCGACGGGGGCATCCGTGAAAAGTGTCTGCGCGGAGGGGCCGTGTTTGGCGACACAGCCCAGCTCACCACGATAGGCAATCTCGATTTCGACCATGGCCAGATGCGGGCAACGTAACACAGCCAGCTTGCCAGACGCGGGCGATCGTAATAGGGAGCCCAAGTGGCTCCGGCCGATTTTCCCACAGCGTGCGCGACCGCCCTCGCGCTCGTTTCCACTTCCCTGCGCACCAGCCCTCCGGCCCAAGCGTCATACGATTCCATCGGAGCAGCATGACGCGTCGAGCCGTGATCACGGGTATCGGTCTCGTCACACCGCTCGGGCTGGACCGGACGACGTCTTTTGAAGCGCTGATCCGCGGGGAAAACGGCGTTCGTCGCTTCGAGAGCTTCGATCCTTCACGGCTGCGCACGCAGTTCGGCGGCGAGGTCCGCGGGTTTGACCCGGCGCGCTACCTGAGCAAGCCGGAAGAGCGCCGCACCGATCGGTATTGTCAGCTGGCCATCGCCGCCGCCGATGAAGCGATGAAGGACTCGGGGTTCCAGGTCCCAGAGAGCGAGCCCCACCGCGTGGGCGTGCTGATGGGCGTGGCGCTCGGGGGTTTGCACAGCCTGGAAGAGAACCATCGGACGTTGCTCGAACGCGGGCCCAAGCGCCTCGCTCCAATGATGGTGCCGATGATGCTGGCGAACACGGCGCCTGGCTTGTTGGCGATTCGTTATGGGGCAGCGGGACCCAACTTCACCCTCACGTCCGCCTGCGCATCCGGTGCGCACGCCATTGGTGAGGGCGCCGAGCTGATCCGCTCCGGTCGCTGCAGCGCCGTGATCACCGGCGGCTCCGAGGCCGTATTGACAGAGCTATGTGTCGGCGGGTTCTGCGCCATGCACGCCCTGTCGACGCGCAACGAAGAGCCCATGCGCGCGAGCCGCCCCTTCTGCAGTGATCGCGATGGGTTTGTGATCGCAGAAGCAGCGGCCGTGCTGATCCTCGAAGAGCTCGAAGCGGCCAGGCGCCGCGGCGCCCCCATCTACGCCGAGGTGAAAGGTTACGGGCTGACGTGTGATGCGCACCACGTGACGGCGCCGCATCCGGACGGGCGCGGCGTGAAGCGAGCGCTCTGCAATGCGCTCGCTTCGGGTGGCGTCAATGCCGATCAGATCGGCCACGTCAACGCGCACGCGACCTCCACTCCCGCCGGCGATTCGGGCGAAGCGCGAGCCATCGTGGAGACCCTGGGCAGCAACGTCCTCGTGACCGCGCCGAAGTCCTCGATCGGGCATACGCTGGGCGCGGCAGGCGCGGTGGAAGCGGCGTTTACCGCCCTGTCCTTGAAGCACCAGATCATCCCCCCCACCCTCAACTACGACGCTCCCGACCCCGAGTGCCCCGTCAACGTCGTGGCTGGTGAGGCGCGCGACGCCAAGATGACGTACGCGCTCAGCAACTCGTTCGGTTTCGGCGGCACCAACGCCTCATTGTTGCTCGGCGTGGTGTAGCGCGCGGAGGTTGAGCGCCTCCGATGCGCCGAGCTCGAGGCTCTCACTCTTTCGGCTCTGGAGCTCTGGCCGCGGGTAAGGCGCCCGCGAGCTGTGGCTCGACACCCAGGCCTGAAACACCACCCGAAACCACAAACGTCATCAACTCCCGGCTCGAGACGTTCGCGGGCTCGATCCACTCCCGCGGCACCAAGAGCAAGTTGCCTGCGAAGTTGTAGGACTGCGGGAAATAGACGGAGACGTAGTCGCCGAGGCCCAGACCCGGCAGACCGTCGCGCGTCGCGAATCCGAGCGCCCGCACCTGGCTGTCGGCGGACAGCCGGACCAACACGGGTTTGTCGAAGCTCTTCTTCTCGCCGACGAAGGCGTTGATCAGATCCTTGATCGATGAATACACGAGCTTGATCAGCGGCACCCGCTGCAGGAATTGCTCAGTCGCCTGCAGAATGCCTGCGCCGATCATGTTGGACGAAAAGAAACCCACGAGCCCCACGAGCAACAGCGAGATCACGAGGCCGAGCCCGGGGATACCGAGCGGCAACAACTGATCGAGCGTGCGGAACGCGAAGTAGAGCAGGTACGCAGTGAGAACCAACGGACCGGTGACGAGCGCCCCTCTCAGCAGGTAGCCGGGACACTCGCGCAGCAGCCGTCGAACCTCAATCTCCCGAAGCCGTCGAAGATCCATGCGAGGACGATACCGGAGATCGCGCCGGGATCGACACCGCCCAAAGCCCAGCTGGCGCCGGGCGGATCAGCCGTTCTGGAGGCCTTCGAACTGGATCACCAACCGACCGGACTGCCGACAAGCCGGCAGATCGACACGAAATAGCAGCGCCCAGTCGTGGTGGCCTTCTGGATCACCCAGAATTTGTCGCACTCCCCAGCGCTCGGGGTCGGACCGATCGATGATAAATCGAGCGGCGCCGCGCGCGTCCGCGTCCAAGAGCACGTCGGCGTGTTCGGCCCAATACGCCGAAAGCGCGCCTTCGGCCGCGGCGCGCGTGAACGCCGGCAGAGCCTCGTCGGACTCGGCGTCGGCAGCCAGATCGGACACTTCGCGCGCGAAGCGCGCAGGGTCGCGGCTGGCCATCGCACGCACCAGCTGAAAACACGCATTGCGGAGCATGATCAGGAAGGCGCGCTGATTCCGCGTAATGTCGGGGGCTTGCTCGGGTTGTGCGGCAGCCGGCGCCTCGGAGGGCCCGATGGCGATGCCGTTCAGGCGCTCCCACTCATCCAGCAAGCTCGAGTCGATCTGCCGCACCTCGAGCGCCAACCACTCCTCGATGTCACGCACCTGCTCGTTCTTGTAGCGGTCCGGTACGGTCTGACGCAGCGTGCGATGAGCATCCGCCAAGTAGCGCAAGAGCACGCCTTCAGCGCGGGCCAGCCCGTACTCCTTGATGTAGTCGTTAAATCCGAAGAGCTGCTCGTGCATCTCCCGCGCGATGGATTTCGGCGCGATGTCATGACCGGACACCCAGGGGTGGTGTTTGGAAAAGAGGTTGAATGTCTCGTAAATCAGCTCGGCCTCGGGCTTTGGGTATTCGATCTTTTCGAGCTCCTCCATCCGAGCCTCGTATTCGACGCCGGCCTGCTTGAGCTCCGCGAGTCGCAAGGTCTTGAGGCGCGACTCTTGCGCGTGCAGGATCACGCCCGGCTTTTCCAGGATCGCTTCGACCACGCTGAGCACGGAGAGTGCGTAGGTTTCGCTTTCAGGGTCGAGGGCTTCCAGCGCCTCGACCGCGTAGAGCGACAGCGCCTGGTTCAGCGAAAAATCGTGCTGCAAGTCGGTGTTGACGCGTACCCGGTGGCCCTCCACTGCGACGATGCCGGCAGAGACCAATGAATTGAACAGCTCGAAGCCCTGGCGCACCAGCTGGCGTTTGCGAACCGGCGTTTCGTGGCACTCTCGCGCCAAGCGCAGCGCGGCGAGGCAGCCGAAAGGGCGTGACAACAAGTTGAGCAGCATCTGGTGATTGATGCTCAGGCGCGACACCAACGGTTCAGGCTCGGAGTCGCGCAACAGGCCGAGCGTGGCGGAGTTCCAGGGCTTGTAACCGCGCTCCGGCGGTCTGCGCAGATGCAGCTTCTTTGATTTCTTGGCGTTGCCGAGCGCCCGCGCCTTGAGCTGCTTGTTCTCGATTTCGTGCTCCGGGGCCTGCACCACGACGCTGCCCTGAGCATCGAAACCCCGCCGCCCCGCCCGACCGGCGATCTGTTGAAAATCCCGCACCGACAAGAGCACGACGTTCTCCCCGTCGAACTTACACAGCTGTGTGAACAGCACCGTGCGGATCGGCACGTTCACGCCCACGCCTAGCGTATCCGTGCCACAGATCACGTGCAGGATGCCTCGCTGCGCGAGCCGCTCCACGAGCCGACGGTATTTGGGCAACATCCCGGCGTGGTGCACACCGATGCCATGCGCCACAAACCGGGAGAGCTCCTTGCCGAAGGGGCTGTCGAAACGAAAGCCGCGCACGGCTTCGCGGATCAGCTTCTTGTCCTCTTTGGACGCAAAGTTCAGGCTCATCAGATCCTGGGCCTGTTCTGACGCGGCGCGCTGCGAAAAATGTACGACGTAGACCGGACTCTTGCCCGAGCTGCACAGCTTCTGGATCGTCTCGAGCAGCGGGGTTTCGCTGTATTCCCAGTCGAGGGGAACGGGCCGCTCTGAAGAACGCACGAGCGTGGCGGGCACACCGGTGCGGCGCGCGAGTTCGGAGACGAAGAACTCCGGTTTGCCCAGGGTGGCGCTCATCAAGAGGAAGCGCGACTGGGGCAAGTCCAAGAGCGGGATCTGCCAAGCAGAGCCCCGATCCCGATCCGAATAATAGTGGAATTCATCCATCACCACCCAGTCCGCCTGCGCCCGCTTGCCTTCTCGCAGCGTCACCTGTGCGAGAATTTCGGCGGTGCAGCACAAGATGGGCGCGTCTCGATTGACCGACGCGTCACCCGTCAACATGCCGACGTTTTTGGGGCCGAGCGCGGCGCACAGCTCGAAGAACTTCTCCGTGACCAGGGCCTTGATGGGGGCCGTGTAGAAGGCAAAACCGCCTTCGGCGAGCACCTTGAAACACGCTGCCAGGGCGACCAGCGACTTGCCCGATCCCGTGGGCGTGTTCAGCACCACGTTGTGACCGGAGAATACCTCCAGGATGGCTTCCTCCTGGGCGGCGTACAGGCAGAGGCCGAGCTCCTCGACGTAGCCGAGAAAGGCTTCGAGCAGGCCTTCCGCATCGATACGCTCGCCGGCGTTGGGCAAGCGCTCGGCGAGTGAGCCGCGCTCCGTCGCACTCATTCCGCGGCGCGATCGGCCGAGCCACCACGCGGGCGACGCTCGGACAAAGACGCCATCAACTGGCTCAGCACCAAAGCGAGCTCCGGGCGCGACGACGACAGATTCGAAACATGCCGGGCGACGTCCGCAAGGGACACCACTCCAGCGAGCTTCTGCTTGGATTCCAAGACGACCAGGCGGCGTACTCGATGCGCCCGCATCAGCGCAATCGCTTCGTCGATCGAGTCACCCGGAGCGCAGGCGTGCAAGCGACCTGACAGCATGCTGGCGATGCCAATCGCGGCGAGCGTGCGGCCCTGCGTGTAGGCCGCCATGCACAGGTCTCGGTCGGTGACGACTCCCACCACCCGTCCCTCAGCTTCGACCACGGGCACCACGCCGCAGTCTCGCTCCCACATGATTTGCGCCGCGCGATGCAGGCTGTCCGTGTTCGAGCAGGTGGCGACGCGCGCGGTCATGATGTCACGAACCTCGCCGCCCATCTCGAGCAGCTCCGGCGACAACCGGCGCCCCAGATAACCCAAGACGGCGCGACCGACTTCGCGCGCCTTGGCCTTCGCTCCAAGGTCTTCGAGTACCTTCTTCATGACGGTGCACTCATAACTCAGCGCGGGACACAGCGCACTTCCGGCGTATCGCTGAGCAAGAAGCCTGATATTTCGCAGCGCGGGCGGGTAACGCCCGAACACGCGCAGGCGCAGGCGCCACGGGGGCTTTCATAGCAGAGGGATTCGAACCGGAACGGGCACACGTCACCGTCACCCCCGCCCGGTCGGAAGCCGGGCTCACATGGCGGCAAGACCTCGCCGTCGAACTGCAATGGGTCGACGGGCCGCTCGGTCCCGCCGCCCGCAGTGTTCACCGGCGCCGCCCGGTTACCCCCCGCGCCGTCGTCCAGATCCTCCTCCCCCGGATCGCCAGAAAAGGCGCGCGCGCCGCAGCCCAGAGCTCCGAGCAGACACAGCTCGAGCAGAAGGACGCGGGTTGCCATGACTGTACGAAAGCGCATGAGGACGACCGAAAGCCACGCCTCGAACGGACGTGGCGGCCCCCAAGGTAACACGCCACGCTCGACCTGGCTCGAGCTTCGCGCCTATGAAAGCAACCATGACGCGGATCGACACGCATCAACACTTCTGGACGTTCCAGCCGGCGAATTACGGCTGGATCGATGAATCGATGGCCAGCCTGAGGCGCGACTTCGGCCCCCCCGATCTCGAACCCGAGCTCCGACGTGCTCAGGTGAGCGGCACGTTGCTCGTGGAAGCGCGCGGTCACTTGGACGAGACCGAAAACCTGCTGCGCATCGCGGCCAGCACGCCATTCGTTCGCGGGGTCGTGGGTTGGTTGCCGCTCGCAGAGCAGAACGCGGAGGCGGCGTTGGAACGTTATGCAGCAGAGCCGCTGCTCCGCGGCGTTCGTCACTGGCTCGGGGCGGCCAGCGACACCCACTACATGTTCGACGCCGGTCTGAATCGCGGCGTCGCAAGGCTACGGCACTACGGCTTGGCGTACGACCTGATGTTGTGGCCGCCGCAGCTCGCGGCGGTGGCGCGCTTCGTGGATGCACACCCCGAGCAGATTTTCGTGCTCGATCACTTCGCCAAACCAATGATTCGGTCCGGGGGGTTCGAGCCCTGGCGCACCGACTTGGCCGACCTCGCCCGGCGCCCCAACGTGTACTGTAAGATCTCCGGGCTCGCCACGGAAGCAGATCGAGCGCGCTGGACGCTCGCGGACCTGCAGCCCTACTTGGACACAGCGCTCGAGGCGTTCACACCCCAGCGACTGATGTTCGGTTCGGATTGGCCGGTGTGCACCTTGGCGACTCGCTACGAGCGCTGGACCGATACGCTGGCCACATGGCTCGCAGCTCTCAGCCCCAGCGAACAGGCCCGGATTTGGGGCGGTACCGCTGTGGAAGCGTACCAGCTCGGCTCGCGCTGAGCAGCGCGCGCGAAGGCACCGGCAGCTCGCGAATGGGCGCCTTTCAGCCGCCCGGCGATCCAGGCTCCCGCAGCGGTTCACCTGAAGTACCCTGAACCGGTCCGCTCACTCGGTGAGCCCCAGGATGCGCCCGCCGTGACCGAGGGCTGCCCAGGCATGCTGCGCGAAATCGATGCGCGTGATCAGTGAATGAGTGTGCTCCGACATGCTGCCGATGACCTCGCGGGTGGCGCACACCGAGCAGTTGTCCGGACTCCACTGTTGCCGTAGCAAGAAAAGAAGTAGCCGACCCAACAGGCGTTCGTCCTCACCGTTAGTCTGCCCGCGGGCTTTCTGGATCGCGAGCGCCGCCGCTAACGCCTCGCCCAGCCCCGCGGCGCCCGTGTTGTGGGGCGGCACCAGGTTGCCGAAGCCAAATCCGCCGTCAAAATCCGCGTCGATGCCTTGCTCCTCACGCAAGATCAGGCGCGTTTTGAAGCGCACGTAGTCGAGACAAAAATCCTCGTAGCCAGCGTGGCGGTGAACGTCGATCGCCTCGCGCGCCGCCAGGCAGTGCCAGTTCTCTTCCAGGAAAAAGAAGTCACGCAGCGGGTGTGACCAGTAGCGCTCGGCGACGTGAGTCATGGCGCGCTCCACCGCCCCCTGCACTAGTTCTAGTGGCGGAAGCTCGGGACTCGGCTGTTGCCGTTGCCGTCGCTCGAGCAGCACCAGGCCGAGGATCGCTTGACCCACGGCGTAGAGTGGTTCGGGCCCGGGCTCCGCGCGGCCCGCCGCGAGCTCCATGGACGGCCAGAAGGCTCCGTCCGGGCGCTGCAAAGCAAGTACGAAACGCGCCAAACCAGCCACGCTTTCCTGCAGGGGCAAGCGCTCGCGAGCGGCGCAAGCCAAGAGGCTCACGAACGGCAAGGTGCTTTCGCCCAGCCGCGCGGAAGGCGCTGCAGGCAGAGTGGTGAGCGCCACGTATTCTCCCTCATGGCGTTCAAATGGGCGGAACGCGGACAGGCTCCGCTCGATGGCCTGCCGGACGGTAGCGGTGCTGCCACCGAGTTCGCACAGAACTAGAGCTGTTCCGCCCTGACGCGCCAAGCTCACGCTCTCAGCGTCAGCCTTGCCCGTGATCGGATCGAGCGTGTAGCGGAACTTGCCGTTCGGCAACTGCGCTCGGACGATGTGTTGCTCCGCCGCGCGCTCTGCGGCGGCGAGCGTCTTCTTTCCGAGGACGACCTCGCGACGGCGCTGGCGCACCAGTGGTACCACTCGTGGCGCCTTCGCGGAAAGATCGAGCACATAGCTGCGAGTCTCGATGCGCACCAAGCCGGCCAGCTCGGCTACGGGCGCCTGCCCGAGCGCCTGCCGCAGTGCCGCGGGTGCAACACCGAATTGGAAGTCCGGGATCAGCTGTAAGGGACGATGCGTGGAAAAGAACCCGTGCACGAGCAGTTGCCACGGCATCAGGCATTGGGCCCCCGCACACACGCCGTCGAGCCCCGGCCGCAACTTGAGCGAGTCCATCCAGGCGTGACGCGAGCCGAGCGGCGCGAGCCCACTGACCACGTCGAATTGAATCGGCCCTCGGCTCACACGCCCCGAGAGAGCGGAGTGCAAGGCGACGCGGGCGGCGTCGAGGCTCTGGCCCGTCGCGCAATGAGACCGCACGGCGCCAGCGGAGTCGACGAAGGTCGCCACGACGATCACCCGGCTCGCGCTCGGAGCATGCGGACACGTTGCTGGCACGGCGGTGGTCATGGCCGGTACCGGGCCAGGCGTGGCGGGCAGCCCCGAAGCGAGATCGGAGAGCGCAGCGAGCGCGGCCGCGAGGTCCTTTTCCTGCAGTGTGGGCGAGGCCGCGGGGGTTTGTGTGAGCGCTGCGCTGCGTTGGCCATACCAGGCGAGCAGCGAGCCGAACACCACGATGAACGCAAAGGCGGTGCCGAGACGGCGCCGCCGACGCCCCTGCCCGGCGAGGAACGGCAGCAGGGCCCATGCTGCAACCGGTACCGTCAGAATCAGAAACAGCGCCCAGATTGCGCACAACGCGGGTAAGAGCCCAGCACCCAAACTGCCGTGCAATCCAGCGAGGTAGGCGACGGCGCTCCACCCTTCGAGGCTGCCGCCCGCAGCGATGAGCGCAGCGCCGCAGCCAAGGCCGAGGCGGGCCCAGCGTAACCAGGTCCGCATCAAGCCCCGACGGGCGCCGTCAAGGTTCGAACGAAGTCACGCGTCGCATCGAGCCCCAACCGATTGAACACACTGAGGCTCTCAGAGCCGACAATCGCGACGTCCGCCTTGCCGCGTACGAATTCGACATCCGCACGCTCCTTGAGCCCAAATCCCACCGCGAGGGGCAGCGCCGTCGCCCGACGCGCCCGGGCCAGGTATTCACCGAGATCTGCGCCGAAATCGGTCTTGGCTCCGGTGACGCCTTTGCGCGCGACACAATAGACGAGCCCCGAGGCACGCTCCGCGATGGCAGCGAGCCGCGCCTCCGGCGTGTTGGGGGCGAACAAGAGCACGGGGTCGAGGCTCGAGGCGCGCAACGCGGAAGCCAGCTCCTCGCCCTCTTCATGTGGCAGATCCGGCACGATCGCTCCGACCGCACCCGCCTGCTTGGCATCCTTCGCGAAGCGCGCGACGCCGTAGCGAAACGGGATGTTGTAGTAGCTCATGAAGAGCAACGGGATTGGAACCTGGCTCGACAGCTCGCGCATGAACTCGAGGCATTTGGCGACCGTCGCGCCGGCTGCGAGCGCCTTTTGGTTCGCGTCCAGGATCACCGGACCGTCTGCCATGGGCTCCGA
>JAYWEH010000170.1:0-5382 GCA_043780025.1 Deltaproteobacteria bacterium | reverse complement strand
CGGACAAGCCGAGCAAGTAACTGACCCGGGCGCCCGCTACAAACAAGAGCGTGAAGGTCAAGAGCAAGAGCACGACGGCCCCGCCAAAGTCCGGTTGTTTGAGGCACAACAGCATCAACGCCGCCGCCATGGCCACGTGCGGCAAGAACCCGATGGAGAAGCTCTTGACGTTGCCCTGCTTTTTGGCGAGCGAGTAGGCGAGCCACAAGATGAGCGCCAGCTTGGCGGCCTCGGAGGGCTGTATATGAATGGGCCCGAGGCGCAGCCAGCGGGCCGCGCCACCGCCAGTGTGTCCAAAACCCACCACGCTGAGCAGCATGAGCCCCGTGACAGCGGCCAGCGCCGGGTAGGTCCAGGGGCGCAGCCGTTGGTAGTCCAGCTGCGCCGCGATCAGCATGACGCCCAGGCCAACGAAGGCGAAGATGGCCTGGCGTTTCAGGAAATGGAACGGATCGCGCCACCCGACGGTGGCCTCGATGGTGCCCGCGCTGAACACCATCACGACGCCGAAGCCGATTAGCGCGATGGCTACGCCGGCCAGGATCGGATCCATGGGCCCGAACTCCAGCTTCGGCGTCGCGGGCTTGGCCAGCGTGGAAGCCTTGACCGCCGCGGGCTTTCTCAGGTTCCGGATCATGTGACGTTGGCCCCTTCGACCTGGGCGAGGCGCTCGACCTCTTGAACGAAGCGATCACCTCTGTCCGCGTAGCTCGTGAACATGTCGAAGCTCGAGCAAGCCGGCGCGAGCAACACCGCGTCCCCGGGCTGTGCCAGCCGAAAGGCTCGCTCCACCGCGTGAGCCAAAGTCGACGCGCGCTCCACCACGACCGAGTCCGACAGAGCTCCCGCCATCGCCGCGGCGGCTTCGCCGATCAAGACGGCCGCCCTGCCCCGGCGTCGCAATGTGCGCGCCAGCGGCTCATACGAGCCCTGTTTGTCCTTGCCGCCCGCGATCAGCACCACCCGCGGCTCGGTGACGCTCTCGATAGCTGCCACCGCCGCGCCCACGTTGGTGGCTTTCGAGTCGTCATAGAAGCCCACGCCGGCGATGCTGCGCACCCAGGCCAAGCGATGCGGCAGAGATCGGTACGCATCGAGCGCGCTCTGGATGGCCGCCGGGGCAACCCCGAACGCTCGCGCCGCCGCCACCGCCGCGGCGGCGTTGAGCTGGTTGTGCCGGTGCCGGAGCGCGGTCTCCGACAGCGGATAGAATGTGCCCGGGCCGCGCTCCAGCACGCCACCCTGTTCGAGCGCGTAGTCCCCGTCGTCACCGAAATACACGACTCGGCCAGAGCCACGCCGCACCTGGCGTTCGACCTCTCGATCGCCAAACGGCGCGACCGCGACGTCATCCGCCCGCTGGTTGACGAACGCGTTGCCCTTGGCGTCCGCGTAGGCGGCGAACGTGCCGTGGCGATCCAGGTGGTCGTCCGTAATGTTGAGCAAGAGCGAGACCTTGGGGCGAAATTGCGGGGCGCGCTCCAGCTGGAAGCTCGAGACCTCCACCACGAGGCAATCCCAATCTTCACCCACGGCGCGAGTGAGCGGCGTGCCCAGGTTGCCGCCGCAGAAAACGCGCCGGCCCGCCCGAGTCAACATGGCAGCGACGAGCTCCGTGGTGGTGCTCTTGCCGTTCGTGCCCCCCACGGCACAGATAGGCGCACTGCAGAACCGCGCACCGAGCTCGATCTCTCCGATGACAGGGATGCCCGCGGCCTCGGCCTCGGTCAGCGCCGGCCAATCCTGTACGCCCGGCGAGACCACAATCAGGTCCGACGCCCCGAGCTCGGAGCGGACCTCCGCCTCCCGCAACACGTCGATCGACAACCGCTGCACCGCCTCGCCCAGCTCCTCGCGCGGCCGCCGATCGACGCCGACCACGCGCGCGCCGAGCCGGAGGCAGAGCTCCGCGGCGGCAACTCCGCTCGCGCCGAGGCCCACGATCTTGATGTTCTTGCCCGCGAGCTGCATCACCTGAGTTTCAGCGAGGAGAGCCCCACCAGAGCCAGAAGTATCGAAATGATCCAGAATCGGACAATAATCTTAGGCTCGGCCCAGCCCTTCTTTTCGAAGTGGTGGTGAATCGGCGCCATCAGGAACACGCGCCGGCCGAACATCTTGTAGGAGAAAACCTGCGTCACCACGCTCACGGTCTCGAGCACGAAGATGCCGCCGATGAGCACGCTGAGCAGCTCATTTTTTGTCAGGATCGCGAGCATGCCCAGGCCGCCGCCGAGTGACAGTGAGCCCACGTCGCCCATGAAAACTTGGGCGGGGTACGTGTTGTACCAAAGAAATCCAATACCTGCGCCGATCACGGCGGCTGCGAAGATGGCCAGCTCGCCCATGGCAGGGATGCCCGCGATGTCGAGATACTCCGCGATCGGGCGGCCGAAGAGCACGAGGCCGGCGATGTAGGCCCAGACCAGGTACGTGCCGGCGTTGATCATCACCGGGCCGATGGCGAGGCCGTCCAAGCCGTCCGTCAAGTTCACGCCGTTGCTGAAGGCCACCAGCACGAACAGCGCGAACGCCAGGTACAGCCAGAGCGGCAGCTCGACCGGGAACTTGGAGAACGCCAGGAACGGAATCGCCAGGTGCGTCCGCAGCGTCAGCCAATCGGGCGGCAGCTGGCCGAAATCGACGAAGGCGTAACCGATGCCGAGCCCCCCCACGGCCACCTGCCCCAGGATCTTGTAGCGACCCGGCAAGCCCCGGCTGTTGCGCGCCTCGAGCTTGAGCCTGTCGTCCAGATAACCGATCACGCCGTAGCCCGCGGTCACGCCGGCCGTGGCCATGACAAAGACGTTGTGCACGTCGGCCCACAACATCGTCGACACGAGCACCGCGAGCAGGATCAGCGCGCCACCCATCGTGGGCGTGCCGGCCTTCTTGTGGTGCGTCTGAGGCCCGTCGCTGCGGATGATCTGGCCAATCTGCTTGCTCTGCAGCCGCCGGATGAACCAGGGTGCGAGCAAGAAGCACAGGAGCATCGCCGTCAGCGTGGCCATGATGATGCGGAATGGGACATACCGCAGCACGTTCAACACGCCCGCCCACCCGAACTGGGTGCTGAGCGGATAGAGCAGCTCGTAGATCACTTCGTCGTGCCTTCCGATGCGAGGTTCGTGGCGGCCGTGAGCCCCGAGACGATCCGTTCCGCTCGCAAACTCCTCGAAGCCTTGACCAGGACGACATCGCCCGGCCGGCGCTCGCTCTCGACGACAGCGAGCGCGCCGAGCGCGTCCGCTACGAAATGGCTGGCTAGACCGCGATTGCGCGCAGCAACCAGAAACAGCTCGGCGTCGCCCCCGAACGCCACCACCAGGGCGGGGCTCGCCGCCGCCACATGTTCACCCACGTCGCGGTGCGCTCGAGCCGACAGCGCGCCGAGTTCGCGCATCTCCCCGAGCACCAAGAGCAGGCGGCCCCCGCGCGCACGGCTGAGCTGCGCCGCGACGGCGATCGAGCTCTCCACGCTGGCAGGGCTCGAATTGTACGTGTCGTCCAGCACCAGCCCTCCATCGGCGAGTTCGAACGGGGTAAGCCGGCCTGGCTCGCCGAGCGCTGCCGAGCCCAATGCCCGTTCCAGCTCTGCCGGGGCGAGCGAGCGCCCGAGCAACGTTTCGACGCCGGCGACCGCCGCCGCCAGCGCATAGCCGCCGGGCACGCCGACGAGCGGGCTGTCGAGCACGAGCCGGTCTGCGCCGGGCCGCTCGAGCTTCACGCGCGTGGTCCGGGCAGAGTCGCCGGATGCCGTGGAAAACGCGTACTCGGGGGCACTGCTGCCGGCTCGCGCGAGCCCGTAGCGCACACGCCGCTCGGCAGGGCTGGTCCGGAGCTGCCGGACGCAGCGTTGATCGTCGGCGTTGACCAGCGCGCACGCCGCGGGGCGGAGACCCTGCAAGAGCGCTCCTTCCTCGTGCTCGATGGCGTCGAGGTCCCCGAGGCCCTCAGCGTGTTCCAACGAAATGCGCGTGAGCACCGCCAGATCGGGTTCAGACAGCGCGGTCAACGTCCGGATTTCGCCCGACACGCTGGTACCGAGCTCGACGACGCCAAAGGCGTGCTCCGCCTCGAGTCCGAACAGCACCATCGGCACGCCGATCAGGTTGTTCAGGTTGCCCGGCGGGCAATGCACGCGCGGGTCAGCTGCGCGGAGCACTGCGGCGAGACAGCTGCGGGTGGTGGTCTTGCCCACCGAGCCCGCCACGGCCAGCAGCTTTCCCGCCCAGCGCCGGCGGTGAAAACGCGCCAGGTCGCCGAGCGCTCGCAACGTCGAGGGCACGCGCATCACGACGCCGGGCGCGAGCCCACTCACCTCCTCCTCGACCACGCACAATTTCGCGCCCGCCCCGAGAGCGGCACGCACGAACTCATGCCCATCGAAACGCTCTCCACGCAGCGCCACGAAGATCCCGCCCGCGAGCGCCGCGCGCGAGTCCGTGAACACGCCGCGTGCGAGCCCACCAAAATCCGCGCCGCTGCCCGGCGTCGCCGACAGCACCTCGTCCCGGGTGAAAGTGGCCGAATTGCTGGGAATGATCGACGCCATCAGGCGGGTGCACCTCTCGTGCGCTGCCGGCGCCGAGCCAAGGCGAGCCGCGCCTGATCGCGATCGTCGAACGGTACGCTGCGGCTGCCCATGATCTGATAGGTCTCATGACCTTTGCCGGCCAACAGCACGATGTCGCCCGCGGCCGCACGCGCCACGGCGCGCTCGATGGCAAGGGCGCGATCGAGGCACACCTCGAAACGAGCGCCCGCTTGCTGCAAGCCCGCAACAATGGGCTCGGCGATGCTCTCGGGATCTTCGGTGCGTGGGTTGTCGTTGGTGACGATGGCGTAGTCGGCAGCTTGCCCCACGGCGCGGCCCATCGGCGTGCGTTTAGCCGGATCCCGATCACCGCCGCAGCCGAACACGCAGATGATCTGCCCGCTCGACAGCGGACGCAGGGCGCCGAGCACGCGCTCTAGCGCATCGGGGGTGTGCGCGTAGTCGACCAAGGTGACGACATCGTCATTCGGACCGTCACAACGCTCGAGCCGCCCCGGCACAGGGTCGATCTGCGCGAGCGCGTCGGCGGCCGCCTCGACATCGACGCCCAACGCGGAGAAAATTCCGAACGCGACCAGCAGGTTCTCGGCGTTGTGTTGCCCGACAAAGCGCGTCCTGAGCGGCACCGACTTGCCGAACACGCTGAGCGTGCCGGAGACACCGGAGGACCCCGCCACGAGCCCCGCCCCGGACACGTCCGCGCCAACCTGAGAGCCTACCGTCAACACACGCGCGCGCGTGTTGACGCTCAGCCAGCGACCGAACTCGTCGTCTAGATTGAGCACGGCAAATCGGGGGGAGAGCTCCTGAAACAGCCGCGCCTT
>JAYWEH010000169.1:0-12859 GCA_043780025.1 Deltaproteobacteria bacterium | reverse complement strand
TTACGGAGCGGAGCTGGAACGGCTGGTCAAATCGCTCGTGCCTCCGGGAAGCCGCGTGCTCGAGGTGGGCACCAGTAGTGGTGCGATTCTGGAGGCCGTCGGCGGACCCAATTCCGTCGGGCTCAATGCTGCCCCGCAGATGGTGGCGCTGCTCCAGAAGCGCCATCCGACGCTCGACTTGCGCGTGGCAGACGTGGAGCGAGACGCACTACCGGAGGGCCCATTCGATGCGATCGTGCTCAGCGATGCCATCGGTATGCTCGATGATATCCAGCGCGCTTTGGAACGCCTGAAGCCGCTGCTCGCACCCGCCGGGCGCATCTTCGTAACCTACTATAACTTCGTCTGGGAGCCGCTCTTGAAGCTCGCCGAGCGCGTCGGGCTGAAGACGCATTGGCCCGATCAAAACTGGCTGTCCATGCGCGACATCGAGAACCTGTTGCACTTGGCCGGCTACGAGGTTTTCCGCCGCGGCACGGATATCTTGATGCCCGCCCACGTGCCCGGCGTGTCCCTGCTCATGAACCGCGTCGCCAGTCAGTTACCGGTCGTCCGCGACCTGGCTCTCGTCGACTACTTTGTCGCCCGCGCTGCCGCGGAGCCCGAGCCGGCACGCCTGCCGAGCGTGAGCGTGATCTGTCCCTGCCGTAACGAAAAGGGTAACATCCGGGAGGCCGTACTCCGAACGCCCCTGATGGGCAGCGCGACGGAGCTCATCTTCGTGGACGGCAACTCCAGCGACGGTACCGTCGAAGAGATTGAGGCGATCATCAACGAATATCGCGGGCCGCTGAGCCTGCGCCTCGTCTTGCAAGGCGCTGGCAAGGGCAAGGGCGATGCCGTGCGCAAGGGCTTCGATGCAGCCAAGAACGACGTGCTGATGATCCTGGACTCGGATCTCACTGTACCCCCTGAGGACCTGCCCAAGTTCTATCGTGCGCTCGTGACGGGCAAGGGCGACTTCATAAACGGCGTGCGGCTCGTGTATCCGATGGAGGGGGAAGCGATGCGGTTCTTGAACTTGCTCGGCAACAAGTTCTTCTCCGGCGCCCTCTCCTGGCTGCTCGAGCAGCCGATCAAGGATTCGCTGTGCGGCACCAAGGTGCTCTACAAGAGCGCCTACGATGAGATCGCCCGCCAGCGCAGCTTTTTTGGCGATTTCGATCCATTCGGCGACTTCGATCTGCTCTTCGGCGCGGCCCGCTTGAATTTACGCATCATCGACGTGCCGGTGCGCTATCGGGCTCGGACCTACGGGGAGACCAAGATCGATCGCTTTGCCCACGGCTGGTTGCTCGCCAAGATGACGGCGTTCGGCTTCAAGAAACTTCGGATGGGGCTCTAGTGAGCGAACCGCTTCACACCTTGATGAGCAGCCTACCCGTATGGTCGATTCTCTGGAGAAGCACCGGAGTCTTTGCCTCCTCGAAGTATCGATCCGTCGCCTCGCGCGCCCCACGCCAGTGCCCGTAGTCGTCGATGATGAGGACTCCGCCGGTCATGAGCCGCGGAAAGAGATGCGTGAGCTCGTGGTAGGTCGACGCGAACCAATCCGTGTCGAGACGCAGCAGGGCGATCTGGTCCGGAATGGTCTTCGGGATAGTGTCCTCGACTTTACCCTGAACGAGCCGAAGTCGATCGACTGGGTAAGTCGTGGACAGCAGGTTTTTCCTGACCTCGTCTAGCGGAGCGTAGCACCACTCGTTGTGGGTCTCAGTTCGCTGTTTCAGCCACGACTCGCGCGCCGGTTTACCGCGGTAGCTCACGTCCTTCTCGCCGGGTTCAGGCATCCCCTGGAACGTGTCATACAAATAGATGTCACGATCCGAACAGCCGCAGGCGAGCAGCTCCTCTGCCATCATCATGGCGCTGCCTCCCCTCCAGACACCACACTCGACGAACGCACCAGGGATGTTGCGTTGGGCTACGTATTTCGTCCCTTGGTACAGAGCGTAGAGGCGCTCCGAAGATGTCATCGTATAGGGCTTGCACTTCGAGTGCAGCGCGTGAAACTCGGCGTCTTCGACTTGGAACGGCACGCTACCCTGGATGGGTACCAGCTTGAAGCCGAGCGAAGCCAAGGCCGAACGAACGAACCCGCGAGCGACCTTGGGTACTCTCGTCGCCACGGGCAGGTCAGACTGAGGTCGCTGCATCGTCACGCTCGACGTCCTTGCGCGCATTTCCTACGCGACTTTGCGCACCGAGGCTACCCCGTTCGTCGCTGTTCTCAGCAGCTCGAGTGGGAGTCGGCCCGTGGTTCCAGCGCGGATCCGCGTCGACGCGTGCGGCGTCGTGCGCATAGGATTACCATCGACCGACGTATGAGATCCCTGACCCGAGTCAGCCCCGCCAACTCCGTTGGGGGCCGCCTGCGGCGGACCCGGGCGGCCAACAGAGCGTGACGGAAGCCAGCATTGGACGGTTGAAGCGCTTTGCCGGCGCCACGCGCACCACGTTTGCCTGGCGCCGGGGCATCTCCGTCCTGATGGCGACGCAGGACGAAGAGTACGTGGTCGCGCTCGCGATCCGATCTTTTTTGCCGCTCGCAGACGAGATCATCGTCGTCGACAACGGCTCGCGTGATGCGACCAAGCGCATTGCCCGGATGCTGGCTGAGCGCCACCCAGAGAAGGTGCGGTTCTTCGATCGCCCCGACCTTCCTGATTTGCACCACAACCGCGCTTTCGCGCTCGAGCAGGCGCGTTTCGAGTGGGTGGTCCGAGCCGACTCCGACTATGTGTGTCACACTGACGGCCCGCTGTCGATCGCGGCCTTTCGCGATTTCGTCTTATCAATTCGGCGTGGGATCCAACCCGAAGTCATTTGGGTGCCACAGGTGAACGTGCTGGGTGACTTCTTGCACACGGGCACAGCCATGCGCCCGGGAGGGTATCGAAAGAATCCCGAGCGCCAGTACGTATTCGATGTGACGAGCCCGCCCATGCCGCGCGTGTATCGTCGTTTCCCGGGGTTTGCGTTCGTACGCCGCAAGCGGCGCGAGACCACGCGTTTCTTGGGGGTGATGAAATCGATGACTTGGCCCCAGCCACTGTGGATGCACTGCACGATCAAGAGCGACATGAACCTTTTTCGCCGATCCGAGCGAACGGACTGGCGCGAGCTCGGTGATTACGCGCGATATCCGACGCTCGACAGCTATCTGCTCGAGAGGCTGCCCGAGAAGTACGGCACGCACAATGTCGAGCAGGCCGCCGAGCGCTACGTGCGAGAACATGTGCTGGCTCACCTGGAGCCTTACGCCGAGCGCGGTACGTATCCGTATCCCAAGCTCGTCAGCGAGCAGATCGAACGAAACCCGATTTTCCGGATCGAAACCGGTCCAGACGGCGTCCGCCGTCGCTTCCTCGGCTTCGACCCCGAGCGCGATGGCCTCGACGCCGCAGACGCCGCGTCCTTGCAAGCCCGTAAGCCACGGAGCCAACCTTGACTCACGCCGTTACACGCTGGCTGAACAAGATACCGAGTGTGACGCTCGCGCGTCTGACCCTCGAGGAGGAGCTAAAGCGCCAGCTGCCCAAGCTCAAACCTGGAATCACGCTCGATGTCGGGGGCGGACGCGCGCCATACCGCCACTTGGTTCCCCATACGCGTTATCTGACGCTCGACGTGAATCCCGATCGGCAGCCCACCATCCTCTCCGACCTGCACGAGGTCGCCTGGGATTCGGACTATTTCGATACCGTGGTGGCCACCGAGGTCCTCGAGCACCTGCGCGACCCACAAAAGGCGGTGCGAGAGATCTACCGCCTGCTCAAGGACGGTGGCACCTGCATTCTGTCCACTCGCTTCATCCATCCGATCCACGGGTCCCCCATGGACTTCTATCGGTTCACGGCCGACGGTCTGCGCCACCTGTTCTCGGACTTTGCGGAGGTCCAAGTGGTCCCGCTCGGTAACCGCATTCAAGCCCTCTGGCTGCTCGCCACGCACAATCACTGGAAGGGCAAGCTCAGGCGCCTCACGCTGCTGCTCGTGCCGTTCACGAGGCTCATCGCGAGCCTCAAAGTAGGCGCCGGCGAGATGCCCCTCGGGTACGTCGTGGTGGCACACAAGCGGCCGAAGATCCTGGCCGCAGCTCTTTCTTCGAGCCCTTAGAGCTCGCAAACGCCGTTGACCGGCCGGCGAGCCCAGTCTAAACGCTGCGAGGTGACGAACTTTCCGCAGCGCACGAACGCCGGGCAGGAAGAGCTCTATGCGTTCCCCTATCACCATCTGGTCGAGCTCGACGCGGATACCGGTCAAGGCTTTCGAACGGGGCGCTGGTACGAGGGCGGGCTGCGCTACGCCGCGTACATGTTGCATGTCGAGCGTCTCATCGCAAAAGAGTCGTTCAGCTCGATCGTGGACGTCGGCTGCGGCGACGGCTGGCTCGTCTCGAGGCTCGCCAAACGCTTCCCGGAGCGCACCGTCGTGGGCGTCGACGTCTCGCCCGGCGGCTTGCAGTTGGCTCGTTCGATGTCGGGTCGTCCCAATCTGAGCTTCGCGCAGTGCGACATCGTTAGCCAAGCGCCCGCTGGCGCTCCTTTCGATTGCGGAACGCTGATCGAAGTGCTGGAGCACGTGCCCGTCGCGGAGGTGCCGGCGTTCGTAGCAGGCCTCTCGAGGCTGATTCGGCCTGGCGGCAAGCTGTTCGTTACCGTACCGTCGACGAAGCTCGACGTGAAGCGCATCAGGCGTCATCACCAGCATTTTACGGCCGAGACGCTCGAGGCGTCGCTCGCCCCGCATTTCCGCTCGACGCTCGTCAGCTATGTGAACCAAAAAGGGCGCGGCGATCGCGTGATTCGAGCGTTGATCTCGAATTCTGTATTTGCGATCACCCACGAGAAGACGCTCGACTTCCTGTTCCAGCAGTACATGCAGCGCTTTTTTCGGGCCGATCGGCAAACGGGGCTCCGGGTGTTCGGGATCTTCGAGCGAACACAATGATGGTGGCGCCGCCGACGGGACGAGCGCCGTGAGTCCGAAGAGCATCAAGGCCAGCGCCGCCTCAGGCGTGCGCTGGAGCGGGCTCGCATCTGCGCTGCGGGTGGTCCTGATGATGGCGCGGCTCGCGGTGCTCGCTCGCCTGCTCGAGAAGCGAGATTTCGGCGTGGTCACCATGGTCGGCATGGTACTTGGCTATGCTCAAGCCTACGTGGACTTCGGCTTTTCGAGCTCGCTGATCCAAAAACAGGAGCGCGACCCCGACAAGCTCGCAACTCTCTTTTGGCTCAACGTGATGGCCGGTTTCGCCTGCTCGGGGCTGCTCATCGCGCTGCGAGAACCAGTGGCATCTCTGCTCAAGGAGCCCGCGCTCGTCATGCTGATTCCGGTTGCGGCGCTGCAGCTTCCGATCTCAGCATTCGGTCAACAGTTTGACGCCCTGTTTCAAAGGGATCTCAAATTCAATGTCAGCGCGACGATCCAAATCATCGCCGATATTGCGAATACGCTGCTCGCCATCGTGCTCGCGTACCTTGGTTACGGAGTCTGGTCCCTGGTCTTGGCGAGCTTGGCCGGAGCGACGCTCAGCAGCGTCACCCTGTTCGTGCTCGGTGTTCGGCGTTGGCCCTTGCGCTGGGCGTTCCGCCCGAAAGAGATCGCGCCGCACCTACGGTTCGGCGCATATCAGCTCGGCAACGTCAATCTGGGCTACCTGACGTCGAATATCGACAACATGCTGATCGCCAGGTTGCTGGGCGCTGAGGCCCTGGGCTTGTACAGTGTTGCGCAGCGCCTGACGCAATTGCCGCGAAGATATATCAATCCAGTGATCTCCAAAGTCGCGTTTCCGGTTTTCGCAGCTCAAAAGGAGAATCGTCCCCAGCTCGCGGCGTCCTTGCTCTCCCTCCAACGTTCCCTATCCTACGTCAACCTTCCGCTCATTTTAGGCATGCTGCTCGTCAGCCCGGTGCTCGTGCCTTTGGTGTACGGCGACAAGTGGCTGAGCGCGGTGCCGCTGGTGCAGATCTTGTGCGTCCTGGCCCTGCTCAACGGCGTCGGCGGGCCCACGCAGATCATCCGGACCGCGCTAGGTCACGTGCGCTTCAACTTCCACTGGACGTGGATGAGTGGCGTTCTGTACGCGGCAGCCATGTGGGTCGCGGCCAGCCAGGGTCTGACCGCTATGATATGGGCGCGTACGGCTGTTGGGTTCGTCTTGGGCGTGGTCCTGATCGGAATCACATTGCGCTTCATTGACTCCGGATTGCTCGCCTTCCTGTCGACGATCCGTGAGCCGGCCCTGGCAGGCGCGCTGATGAGTACCGTCGTGTATCTGGTCATGCTCGTTTCCGCCGGTCTATCCGACTGGCTGAGACTCCTCCTTTCCGTGGCGGCGGGGGCGGCGACCTTCCTCGGCGCCGCCGTGCTACTCGACCGCAAATTCATTGAGAAAAACGCGCGCCTGCTGCTCGGCTTGCAGCGCTGAGAACCCGCGAAGCCCCGCGCAACGATGCCGGCCCCCATTCTACTCCTGGCGTTTCGCTACCCGCCCTTCAATCGCATCGGGGCATACCGCTGGTCCAAGCTATCAGGTCGGCTCGCGCGCCTCGGGCACGAGATCGATGTGCTGTGCGCCCCCTGGCCCGCGGCCGAGGATCCCGGTTGGTTCCGCGACGTGGAGCACGAGCGCATCCGTATCCATCGCGTGCATTCGTCCTACCCGCACCAGCTCCGCAGCGCGCAGCCCGAGCATCGATTTCTGCAGAAGGCTCACGGAAAAATATTCCGCTGGCTCGATCGGCTGACGCCCCCGCACGACATTGCCTCGCTTTGGGGCTTGCGGCTGCGACCCGCGGCCGAGCTCGCGCTCGCCTCCTACGCTTCCCGACCTGTGATGATCGCGACGGGGGCGCCGTTCAGCGCCAACTACTGGGCAGCTCGCATCAAACAGCGTCACCCAGACATCAAGCTCATTCAGGACTTCCGCGATCCGTGGCTGACCTCGGAGGCGGAGTTCAGCTCGAGCCCCTGGGCCCGGCGCTTCCGCACGGCCACGCGCGAGGCCAACCTGCTCGTCAGCGTCACGCCAGAGATGACGGCACTCTTCCAGCGACTGAGCGGACACGCGCGTGTCGCGACCGTACCCAATGGAGTCGATCTCAGCGGCATTCGGGGCGCACTCGCGGGCGCCGTCGAGCGCTTCGACTTTGCCTATACCGGCAATCTGTACAATGGCCGTGAAGAGCCGCTCGCCGCGTTCTTGTCGTGGATTCGGCAGAAGCGTGAAGCGAGCGCCGGGCCGCGCGTCGTGATCGCAGGGACATACCCCAGCCGTCTG
This sequence comes from Deltaproteobacteria bacterium, assembly GCA_043780025.1. Classification (GTDB taxonomy): domain Bacteria; phylum Myxococcota_A; class Polyangia; order Polyangiales; family Polyangiaceae; genus SZUA-265. Next base: position 5,571 of record JAYWEH010000169.1, on the reverse strand, counting down.
GGCGATACCCATCGAGACTTGATCGAGAGCGGCAACTTGTCGCTCGAGCCGCACCTACCGCAAGCACGCGCCTTCGAGCTGCTCGCCTCGAGCAGGATCGCGCTGCACCTCAACGGACCTGGAGCTCTCGCCACGTTTCAGACTACGACCAAGCTCGTCGAGCACGCGGCCCTCGGCCGCCCCACGTTGTCCGTCAACTATGGCGGAGCCACACACGATTTTATCCGCTCGCGGCACCTGGGCTGGAGCTTGCGAGCGGATTCAGCCAGTTTGTTTGCCGAGCTCGACGCTTGCCTCGCCGCACCGCGGGATTTCGACTTTGATGTGTCTGATTTCGATTTCGACAGCACCGCGCGCCTTTACTCGGCGCTCATCGATGAGCTAGCCAAAGCGTAGATTCGGCTTTTGTCGCTCCGGACGAATCAGCTAGGATGACCCCATGCGCTGGCTCGATATCAAGTCTCTGCCCCTGCCGCGTCGCCTGCTGCGAGTGCTCGGCATCTCCGCTCGGCGGCGCACCACATTCACCTCGTTTGAGAGTTACCTGCCGGAGTTGGTCAAATGGGCGAACCCTGAGCGCGTGCTCGAGTTCGGCCCGGGCACGAGCTCGCGCATCATCCTCGATAACTCGCACGCACGCGTGCTCTCCTTCGAAACAGACTCGGGCTATTACGCTCGAGCCAAGGCCGGCATCCGCTCCGAGCGCTTTGAGTTGCGCTACACAGCAAGCGGCCCCGACTTCGCCGCGCTCGCTGGCAGCTCCTTCGACTTTGTATTCGTCGACGGCGGTGACCGAGTCGCCAACCTGATAGGCGCTCACCTCCTCTTGCGAAACGATGGCGTCCTGGTTCTGCACGACGCCCACCGCGAAGGCTACCTTCCCGGTGTGCAGCGCTACCCGTACGGCTACTTCATCGAGAATCACTCGCTCTTGTTGTTCAAGAGCCGTGAGCGGTTCGAAGCCGTGAGCGAACGGTTCCCGCCAGACTCGAGCTGCGCGTGCAAATATTGTGGCACGGAGCCGCGCGTCGAGTACCGGGTCAAACTCGGCCAGTCATTGCGCTCGGGCTCATCAGGTGTGGCTTGACTGAATCGGCTCATCGAGCGGGTGGTGGAGGGCCGGAGGCGGCGGGCAGCTCAAAGATTTCGATGCGGGGATCGTGATAGATGTCCACCGTCGACCCGAACAGCTCGCTGCCGGGACCCGGCAGGCCCTCGAAGGCAGCGATGGAGCGCGCAGCTTCGCGCAGATGTGTCAACTGGCGCCTCAGCGCGTCGGTTTCTTCGGGTGCGTGATCGGGATCGCGAAAGTAGCGTTGTAGAGACCCCCAAGTCACCACGGCATAACGAAACTTCTTCTGATCGAGGACGCGCTCCATCTGAGCAGAGGGCAGATAGCTCATCTTGATGCCTGCGAGCGCGGGCGGCGGGAGATACGCCTTGTTACCGACACCGGCCACGCGCTGGCCGCGAGCCACGTTTTTGCGCAGCCATTCCGCTGCGCGAAGCCGAGTGTCCTGACCGGAAAGCGCGAGCGCATGGCGGCCGACGAGAAAGGCGTCGTGAGCGAGCCCGGCGAGCATGACGAGGGCCACGGCTGCACCGAGGCTGCGCACCGACTTGATCTGACGCAGCTGCATTGCCAGGAGCGCCGCGATGCCGATGAAGACGAACGGCAAACCGTGAATGAGATTGCGTGCCAGAAATACCGGCTTCGACGCCAGAAGCATCAGATAGAGCAGGCCCACCAAAAAGCACCCCAGCGCGACCAGCTGATCCCGGCAGCGATTGCGGAAGCTGAGCCACGCCGCGCCGAGAAGGCCCGCCGCGCTCACGCCCCAACCGAGGCCGTACGCCAGGGTGAAGTGTGTGGCGTGAATCCAGGTATGATCCGACGTAAAGCCGCCGTGGGACTCAGAATAGTATCCATAGTGATGGACGAACTTGGGCCACCACGCCGCCGGATCCATCGCGATCTGATGGTTCAAGGAGAGGAATACCACCCCGGCGAGCACGCCAGCTCCGGCCAGGAGCAGCCAGAACTTCGGGCTCCAGCGCTTTTCCGAGCTCACGTGCCCCACTAGGACGAACAGGCCTCCAAACGCGCCCGCGTACTTGTAGCTGGCCGCGATTCCAACCGCGACTCCCGCCACCACATAGGGCAGCCACCCCGGCCGCCGGTATATCCAGAAGCCGGCCAGCGCCACGAGCGCCATGAACGCTGCCGTGGGCGCGTCAGTGAGGGAATAGCGGGACTGCTCGACGACGAGCGGCGAAAAAGCCATCATCGAAGCGGCGAGCAGCGCCGCAACGCGACCCGCTGCCAGCTGCCCGGCAATCGCGGCAAAGATCACCCCCAGTACGCTGACAAACCACACGACATGGCGGCCCAACCGGCGAATCTCATGCTGCTCGGGGCGCTCGGACATGACCAGCCGCGCGACGGTACCGATCTGATTGCCGAGCGCCGGCGGGTAAGCAAAAAAACCAACATCCTTCCCGTCGTAGGCGGCGTGAGCCATCTTTTCGACGTAGCGCTCGTCCGGGTGCACGCGATACGGGTAACCAAAATCCAACCCCATGAAGCGCACCAGCGCGCCCAACAGCACCACGAGCGTTATTGCGACCTGCATCGAACGCTTCGAAAGCCATGCCGGCTCTCGAGAGCCTCCCGCGCCGCTCCCACTCGTCGCCGGCACGTGAGGGGAGGCGGCTTGCCGGGTGCCGGGGGAAAGTTCGGAAGACGTGGTCAAGCGGGGACCGAAATGAGACCGTTACGCAGGCTTTAGTTAGCGGGATCGCCTTGATTTGACTAGGCCGAACGTTCTAGCTAGGAGCGTATTACCGTAACCTCTCGGCGGGAGTGTTGGCCGTGTTCACTTGCCCTTCCTCTACACTTGTCTCCATCTCATGGTCCTGAGATGGCTCGTCGGCAGGGCGCATACCCACGATGCGGCGCTGGAGGCGGCGTTCGGAGAGGCCGCGCCGTTGCATTTCGAATGGCAAACTCGAGCCCGGGGGGTCGCTGAGCACGAGCGGGAGTTGTGCGAACGCGCATTTTTGCCGCTGGGTTCGCGGGTGCTGGAAGTGGGTTGCGGTGAAGGTGCAACGCTCCACCACCTGGGTGGGCCTCACCAAGCGGTCGGTGTCGACCTGTTCCCGAGCAAGATTTCTTTCGCGCAGAGCGCGTTGCCCGAATGTCGCTTCGTTGCCGCTTCAGCGTACGAGCTGCCCTTCGAGCAGGGCGAGTTCGATCATCTACTGGTGCGCGATCTGATCCATCACCTCGAGGAACCGGAGCGTTTCATCGATGAATGCTCGCGAGTGCTGGCGCCCGGTGGTCGAATCGACGTGCTAGAACCCTGTCGATACAATCCTTTGATTGCGCTGCATGCCATGGCCAACAAGGCCGAACGGGGTGAGCTGCGCTCCACGCCGCGATTTCTTCGCTCGCTCGTCGGGCGGCGCTTTCGCGTACGCAGCACCGAGCGATACCAGCCCATGCCGCTGCACCGCGTGGTCTTTCACCCACAGCTCGGGCGTCCCGAGTGGGCGAACGTGCCCTGGGTGCTGCGCTCCGTTTCCGCGCTGGAACGTGGCGCAGAAAAGCTGTTGCCTCGGGCATTTTGGGCGTATGTGCACGTCCGAGCCGAGGCCGTCTGAGAATTGGGCGCCGCCAGCGCCAAAATTGGAGGGAAGACCCTTGATCGAGCTCAGCTCCGAAGTCGTACGCGGGATTCCGAAAAATGGGCCGACGGATCCCATCGAGTATTATCGAAAGCCGCTGATCGGACGAGTCTTTCGCGAACGCATCAACCGCGGCCTCCGACTCTTGCCGGATCGCCGCTTCGCCAAAGCACTCGAGGTCGGCTACGGTGCGGGTGCCGTGCTGCTGAGCCTGGCACCCGCGGTCGACGAGCTGCACGGATTGGACCTGGACGCGGATCCGATTGTCGTGGAGCGCCTGCTGCAATCGCGCGGCGCGCGCGCCACCTTTCGCCAAGGCAGCGTGTATGAGCTGCCGTACGAAGATGAGACGTTCGATCTCGTCGTATCGTTCTCGATGTTCGAGCACCTCCACGAGTACGAAAAGGCACTGTGGCAAGTCGCGCGAGTGATGCGACCAGGTGGCCTCTTCTTGCTCGGCATGCCCGCCGTCAACAAGCTCATGGAGGCCGCGTTCCTCGCCATCGGCTTCAAGGGTATCAATGATCACCACGTGACGACGCCGCGCCAGGTAGAAAAAGCTTTCCCGGGGGCCGGCCTGCGCCGGGTCGCCTCCGCGCCGCTCGATTTGCCCTTTCGAATGCCGCTCGGCGTTCGCGTCTACTACGACTGGCTGCTCGAAAAACCGGGTCGGCGCGACCGGCCGTGACCATGGATCTCGCGGTCCAAGCGTTCGAGATCGGACTCGACCATCATCCGCACCAGCTGCTTGAAGCCCACCTTCGGAGCCCAGCCTAACTTCTGCTTGGCCCGGCTGGCGTCCCCGAGCAGCAAGTCCACCTCGGCCGGGCGAAAGTAGCGCGGATCCACCTCCACGTACTTCTGCCAATCCAGCCCGACCAAGGCGAACGCCTCGTCCAGGAATTGCCGCACGGAGTACGTTTCACCCGTGGCCAGCACGTAGTCATCAGGTTGGTCTTGCTGCAGCATGAGCCACATGCCCTCCACGTAGTCACCCGCGAAGCCCCAGTCCCGCCGGGCCTCCAGGTTGCCGAGGAACAGTTTGTCCTGCAAGCCGTGCTTGATGCGAGCAGCAGCGCGAGTGATCTTACGAGTGACGAACGTTTCTCCGCGACGCGGCGACTCATGGTTGAACAGGATGCCGTTGCTGGCATGCATGCCGTAGCTCTCACGGTAGTTCACCGTGATGTAATAGGCATAGGCCTTGGCGCAGGCGTAGGGGCTCCGAGGACGGAACGGGGTCGTTTCGCGCTGGGGCGTCTCCACCACCTGGCCGTAGAGCTCCGATGAGGAGGCTTGATAGAAACGGCAGTCGAGATCCGTCTCTCGAATTGCCTCGAGTAGCCTGATACAGCCGAGCCCGGTGACCTCCGCGGTGTATTCGGGCACGTCAAAGCTGACACGCACGTGGCTCTGCGCCCCCAGATTGTAGACCTCGTGTGGGCGCGTCTTGCGCAGGATTTGATTCAGCGAGCTGGCGTCGTTGAGGTCACCGTAGATGAGACGCAACGTCACTCCGGACTCATGGGGATCCTTGTACAGGTGATCGATGCGCCCGGTGTTGAAGCTGGAAGACCTCCTGACCAGCCCGAAGACCTCGTACCCCTTGGCTAGCAAGAACTCCGCTAGATATGATCCATCTTGTCCGGTAATGCCGGTGATGAGCGCTCTTTTCATGTTCAGCCGGAGGGACAGCATAGCCCTTGCCAGCGCCGCGTGCACGACTTAACGAGCGGCTATGTCACTCGGAACCCTGCGATCGGCAGCCACGGCTATTGGCAGACTCGTGAGCGAGCCCCCGCGGGGTGAAATGCGGCTGCCTGCGTTGCGGCGAACGCAGCTCATCCTGTTCTTCGGTCTGGTCATCGCCTTCGTCGCGTTTCG
>JAYWEH010000168.1:0-5389 GCA_043780025.1 Deltaproteobacteria bacterium | reverse complement strand
AGATCCTGGAGCAGCAAGTCGGAGTAGCTCAGGATGACAGACAACAGATTGTTGAAATCGTGCGCGATGCTGCCCGAGAGCGTGCCGATGGCTTCCATCTTCTGGGATTGCCGCAGCTGCTCTTCGGTGCGAGCCAGCTGGACTTCGGCGCGTTCGCGATCGGCAGATTCTCGCTCGGCGACGGCGACGGCTTCGGCGCCCGCCTCCTGCGCGCGGCGGCGCTCGGTCAAATCCAGAACGCAGGCGATACAGCGAGGCGGCTCCAGCATGGCCACGCCGACGACGACGGGCACGCGGCTGCCGTCTTTTCGCACGTACTCCTTCTCCCAGGGCGTGGCGACACCGGTCTTCTCGAGCTGCTTGAGCGCCCGGCGATCGGCGAACTTCCACTCCTGGGGCGTGAGGTCCGTCCAGCGCAGCGTGCCGGAGCTGACGTCTTCCCGATCATAGCCCACGATTCTCAGGAGCTCGTCATTGGCTTCGATGATGTTGCCGGCGGTGTCGGTCACCATGATGCCGATGATTCCGGCCTCGGTGAGGTGGCGGAAGCGGGCCTCGCTCGCTTCGAGCGCGCGGCGGGCTTCCCGCCGCTCACTGATGTCACGAATGTAGGCGGCAAAGCCGGGCTCGCCCTGGTGCGTGGTCGAAACCACCGCCAGCTCGACCGGGAATTCGCTACCGTCGGCGCGCGTGGACTGGATCTCGATGCGCTTGCCGAGAATTGTCGATTGTCCTGTCGACAGGTAGCGCGCAAAGCCGTCGAGGTGCTGTTGGCGCAGAGCCTTCGGCACCAGGAGCTCGGCCAGGGACTTTCCCACCGCCTGCTCGCGCGAATAGCCGAAGGTGCGCTCCGCCGCCGGATTGAACTCGACGATCGTGCCGTGCCGATCCACCGTGACGATACAGTCGAGCGCCGCCTGCAGGATAGCTGCGCTCTGCGCTTCGCTTTGCCGCAATGCGCTCTCGATGCGCCGCCGCTCCGCGACCTCGAGCGCGAGTTCTCGCGCGCTCTCGATGAGCACCTCCTCGGCACGCTTGCGCGAGGAGATCTCGTGCATGACGACGATCAGATAGCCGTGTTGGCCGGCGCCATCGCTCACCCGAGAGAGGCTGGCCTCGACCCAGATCTGGCCGCCTTCTTTGGGCACACAACGCAGCTCCACGACGTGGCTCTCGATCTCCCGATCGCGCACGCGCCGTACGCCGTCGAGCGCCGCGCTCCGATCGGCGGGGTGTACGATGTCTTGCACGCGCAATTGCAAGAGCTCGGCCCGCGAGTAACCGAGAACCCGACACAGCCGCGGGTTGACCTCGAGCCAAGCGCCATCGAAGGCGACATGGGCGAGCCCGACCGGCGCGTGCAAGAATGACGCCGAAAGCCGTTCCCGGCTCTCTGCCGGCGCCTCGCTGTCGGAAGCCGCAGCCGTGCGCACCGGGTCCACGGTCCCCTCGCTCGTCAACGGCTCACGTGGCATGCACCCGCGTCCCCCAATGTCGTCACCCAGCCCCCACGGCAGCTTAGCAACGAGCTTGGGCGCTGCTGTCAAAACTCGAAGCCTGGGGGCGGAAATCAGTGCCGTGTTAACGCGGTTTTTACTGCGCATCGCGGCGATCTGAGCGGTCGGGCAAGCCTACATCGGCCCCCGATCGCGTCGGAACGCTCGGACTCAGCGCGGGCCGCAGTCCGTGCCGAGTTCGCAGGCCTCGGTGAAAGCGTCCGGCGCGCCGTCGTCACATTCATCGTCGGGGCGCGGCCGACTCGAACGGATCGCCGACCAGGATGCCGCGTCCACCGGTGCCCAGATAGACGCGACCGTATTGCCGGGGATCGCCCGTGAGGTGGTTGATGTAGCCGAACTTGTGCGCAGCGTCGTCGATGGCGACCCACGTCTGTCCGGCGTCATCGGATCGGTAGATCCCGGGTTGATCGCCGACGCTGCCGGCGAGGTAGAGCGCCGGGTAAGCTCGCCCCGGAGGCGCCTGCCCAAAGCCGAAGGCGGTCGCGTTGGTCACCGCCGGTGAACGGACAAAGCTTTGCGCCGAATCGGTGGAATGCCAGAGGCCGGTGTTCGATGAGAGCCACACGTCCCGCTCGACGCCGAGCGTCGCGCGCAATCGCGAACCGCCGCCGCTACCGATGTTCGACGCGGCCGCAGCGAAGCTCACGCCGCCATCCGTGCTCACGAAGACGCCACCGCCGCCACCCCCACCGCCGCCTCCAGCGCGCGCATAGAAGATCAATGGATTGACGCGGTCGGCGACCAGCGCACCCGTGTTGCCATCGGGTGGCATGACCCCGCTGCTCGCGGTCCAGGTAGCGCCCTGGTCGCGCGAATAGTGCGGGCCCGTGCCGCGCGGATCCCAGACCATCGTGGCTCCGTCCGCGGACAGCGCCACAACGCCTTCACCATTGCCACCGGCAGGTTCGGTCGCGAACGGCGACCAGCTCGAGCCGCCGTTGACAGAAAACGCGCCGCGCCGGCTGGTGTGCGTGCCCACGCGCGCGACCAGGAGCGGCTGCTGCTCGGCGAAGTCGAGGCTGCTCGTGTTGCCGAAGACGGGATTTTCATACATGCCCCCCGGTGGCGACACGCGAAGGTCGTCATGCCGGAAGCCCGCGATATCGCCGACAGCGCTGAGCAGCGATGGCCCCGGCGCGGGCGGGCTCACCAGCCCGAGCGCGACCGTCTCCTCGAGCCCCTCGTTATGGAATGCCCAGTCCGTCGGCTGCGCGGCGTCGGCCACGCTCACGTCATCGCTCCACCACACGCCCTGCCCGGTGATGTAGAGAGCGCGCCGCCCATCGAATGGATCGATGTCGAAGTCTCCCATCCATCCGGTCGCGCTGATGTCAGCGCCTCCAAAACGCACCCAGCCTGCCCCGCGTTCATCGTAGCGCGCGCTTGGGCCGACCCGCGTCCAGCAAGCACCAGCGCTGGTGGTCCGAAAGACTTCGTCGGGCGCCCAGACCGCCAGCGTGGAGACCATCACCACGCCGGGATGGTTCGCGTCCACTCCGAGCCCGGCGAAGCCGCCTCGTTGCTCGTTGGGCCGCGGAGGAGAGACGTCCGCCCAGGCACCATTGACTGGATCGAAACGAAAGACCGCTCCACGGCGCAGATCGTTGGGACCCGCGCGATCGCTGTAGGTCAGGTACAGGTGCCCCGCCGCGTCGAGGGCGCCGTGATGCGGCATGAGTTCGCTCGGCTGCCCCGGCACCGGTTCCCAGCTCTCACCCGCGTCCCGCGACCAGAATAGCGCATCGACCGGATTTCTGGCGTCGTTGCCGCCCTGGGCGAGCGTGATCGCGTCATCCGCCATCAAGCGGGCCACGGCCGCATAGATGATCGGCGTGCGCTCGCCCGGCATGCCGCTCCGTCGATCGAAAAGCACCAGGGTAACGCCCAGGTCGAGCGCGCCGAGAACTGGAAAGCTCGCCACGGATTGCCAGCTCTGCGCGGCATCGTGGCTCACCCTCAGCCCGTCGTTACGCGAGCCAAAGTAGAGCGTATCGTTCGAATTCGGATCGACCGCCAGGCGCTCCCCCATCGAGCGGCCGTTCGCGTTACCGCCCATGGGCACGCCGATGGAGTGCCTGCTGAAGCTCCGACCAAAATCCGTGGATCGCAAGATCAGGCCGTCACCCGCGGTGATATAGGTGCCCGCTGCGAGGTACACGGTGCCCGGATCAATGGGGTCCGGCGTCACGCTCTCGATGCCCATCAAGTTGGACTCCGGTGCGGTCACCCAGTCCGTCAACGGCAGCCAGCGCTCCTGCGTCACGTCATAGCGATACGCGCCCCCCACGTCGGTGCGCGCATAGATCAGGTTGGGCGCCGCGGCGCTGAACTCGATCCCGGAGACGAAGCCGCCCCCGTTGATCGCCACGTTTTCCCAGCGGTAAGGTCCCGGTTCCGGGGAACCCGCCAGCTCGGACGGCACTGGATCGGTGCTGACGCGATCGCCAAATTCGAGGACCGCCTCTGCCCCGGGGTATGTCGTGCAGTCGACGTTCGGTAGGCCTGTGCTCGACGCCCCCGCCGCGTTGCCCTCGGGAGGCGGCTTCGAAGTATCGACACAGCCGCTCGCGAAGAGCCCACTTGCAAGCAGGCCACTCGCGAGCACCAGAGCACTCGCACACTCGACCGAAGCACGAACACTCTGCACGGCGCGACAACCTCGCTGCACCGGGCTCGCTAACAGACCGATGGCGACGTCCTCAATAACACGGGCGCGTCAGGGCCGCGGCGCGCGGCACCCGAGCTGATTCAGAATTCGAAACGAATCAGCGCGGGCGCCAGCAAGAATGAGAAATCGCCGAGGGTCCAGCGCCAGAAATGAGAACCTCCGCCGGGCGGACGCTGCTCACGATCGTGTCGAGCGCCGCCTGCGCAGCCCGAGCGCGATCATCAAACCCGCCACCGCACTCGGCCATGCGACATCACTCTGCCTCGGCGCCGTCAGGCCGCAATAGCCGGACTTCGAACCCGCGGCCATCTCGCCCGAGGTGGACGGCATGTCCGGATTGAGCGGATCGTCGTCCGGATCCGGATCGCTACCGACGGGTTCCGGGACGTCTGCCCCGCCCGGAGTCGGGATCGTGTCGTTGTAGTCGGCGAGCATCTGGCCGATGACCTCCGAGTTGTCCTCGGACACGAGCCCCGTGCCGCTGTTCGACAACGTGAGCACGCGCAGGTTCGCGGGCTGGTCATCCACCTCCGCCGGCCAGCTACCGACGGTATCCGGCGTGCCGCGAATGGATCCACCTTGCGGCAGATCGATGCGCCAGGGCGCCTCCCACGAATACACGCTCGAGCTGCATTCGATCGTGCGCGTCGCCGAGTGCAGGTTGCTCAGCTCGGGCAGATCGGGGTTGAACGTGAACACCGGATCGACGGTCATGTCGGCGGCCGACAGCGTCGAATACATGCGCGTGGTGTACGGCATGGAATCGATCAGCTGCTGCACGCGGCGAATCGGCTGGATCACCCCGTCCTCGATCGCGTCCATGTAGACCGACGGCGAAAAGCTGACCGCGTCCGAGTAACACGTAGGGCAGAGCTGAAAGTCTTCGAAAACCACGCCCTGCTGGAGCGTGACCGCCGTGCGCACGGAGTCCCAGAAGCCGTCGTATGAGACGTACGCATAGTAGGTCGCGTTGAAGATGTCGGTAAAACTCGAGTACACCCCGTTCCGGATACTCTGCCATTGGGCTTCTTCGAAATCGGGCCACACCGTCCCCGCGAGGGTTGACGACGCCCCCGCAAACTCGGTGACGAAGCCCTGGCCTCCGCTGTCATTGGCCGCCTCGGTCACCACCGCGTTGTAGTTGCTCGAAGCATTGAACCAGTTGATGCGCGCTTCGTTCAGCTCGAGCGCGTTGTAGTTG
>JAYWEH010000167.1:0-5396 GCA_043780025.1 Deltaproteobacteria bacterium | reverse complement strand
GCGTGTTGGTCGTCGGAATCCCGAATGTCGGAAAATCGACGCTCATCAACCTGCTCATGGACCGCAAAGTGGCGAAGGTGGGCGACGAGCCTGCCGTCACCAAGGCGCCGCAGCTGGTCACGCTGAAGAACGGCATGACCATCTCCGACAACGCAGGCATCCTGTGGCCGCGCATGGACGACCAGGCGACATTGCGGCTCGCGCTCGGTGGAGCCCTGCCGGACACAGCGATGGAGTACGAGCGCGTGGCGCTGTTCGGCGCGGAGCTCCTGCTGGCGCGTTACCCCGACCTGGTGTGTGCGCGTTTCAAGCTCGATAGCCCGCCAGCGTCGCCTCGAGCCTTGCTCGAGAGCATCGGCAGGAGCCATGGTTGCCTGAGGAGCGGCGGCTGCGTCGACCTATACAAGGCCGCGGACGTCTTCGTACACGAGTTTCGCGCCGGCAAGTTGGGGCGCATCAGCCTGGAGGCGCCCGGCGACAGCTAGCAGGCTGCTCCGTTCTGAAGTATTTTGATCGGGTTTTGTCCGGTCCAAATGTGCATTTGCGTCACGCTGGCCCGATCTGAAATTCTGCCTTGTGCGCTGATTGCGCCCCAGACATCCTCTTGGCCGCCAACACAATGCAACACACATCGCGTAACGTTCTCCGCGCATGCGGGGCGGCTCTCGTCTGTAGTTCGTTCGCAGTCAGTCGGCCAGCGCTCGCCGACTACCCTATCGCTTCCCACCGCTATCTGGCCGACCCCGGCTCACTCGTCTCGGGCGGGCGCGTTTATCTCTACGCCTCGAACGACGACGACAATCCAGTGGAAGGCGGCTACCAGATGAAGTCGATCGTCTGCGTTTCGAGCAGCGACCTGAAAAACTGGACCGATCATGGGGAGGTGCTGCGCGTTCCCGCGAACGCCGCCTGGGCCAACGATTCTTGGGCTCCGGCCGCGATCGAGCGCAACGAGAGCGTCTATCTTTACTTTGGCAACAATGCCGGCGGCATCGGTGTGGCTTCGAGCACGAGTCCGCTCGGCCCTTTCGCTGACCCGATCGGTGCAGCCCTGGTCAGCTTTGGTACGCCGGGGGCGTCCGGCACGAACATGTGGCTATTCGATCCGTCGGTCTTCATCGACGACGATGGGCAGGCCTATCTCAGCTTTGGTGGGAATGCGGACAACAACGCTCGGATCATCCCCTTGAACAGCGACATGGTCAGCGTCGCGGGCGCGGCCGTCGCGCTCACCTTGCCTGACTTCTTCGAGGCCTCTTGGCTGCACAAGCAGGAGGGCCTGTACTATCTCAGCTATTCGACGACTGCTGCCACTGGGCAGCGCATCGACTACATGACGAGCAGCAGCCCGACCTCCGGGTTCACGTACCGGGGCATCGTCGGGGGGCAGCCTCCGACCAACAATAACAACAACCACCATTCGATCTTCGAGTTCGAGGGCAGCTGGTATCACGCTTACCACAACCGTCTCGTCTCCACTGAGGCAGCGATACCCACCACCTATCGGCGTAACCTGGCCCTCGAGCCCCTTGCCTACAATACGGATGGTACCATCCAACAGGTCACCTACACGACCGACGGAGTCCCCCAACTCGGCCGTTTGAATCCGTATCTACGCGTCGAAGCCGAAACGACGAACGCACAGCGCGGTATCGAAACCGAGCCGTGCAGCGAAGGGGGCATGAACGTGACCGACATTCAGGGCGGCGATTGGCTCGAGCTTCGCGGCGTGGATTTCGGGAGCACAGGCGCCGTGAGCTTTAGCGCCAGAGTCGCCAGTGCCACGAGTGGAGGCGCCATCGAGCTCCGCCTGGACGGCCCGGACGGTACACTCGTCGGCACCTGCACGGTTCCTGGCACGGGCGGCCCGCAGGCATGGGCAAGCTCGAGCTGTCCCGTGAGCGGGGCAACGGGCGTGCACGATCTCTACCTGACGTTCACGGGCGTTGGCTCGCCGCTCTTCAACGTGGACTATTGGCAGTTCGCCACCGACGGTGTGGACGCCGGCGGCGTCGGTGGTGCGGTGGGGAACGGCAACGCGGGTGTGAGCGGCCTCTTCGGCGTCGGCGGCCAGGGCGACTCCGTGGGCGGCGAGGTCATCGGCGCCGACGGCGCGGTCGGCGTCGCCGGGAGCCCCGCGGGCGACCCGGAAACCGTAACGGCTCGCTCTGCCTTGCGAGACGCCGAAGGGTGCAACTGCGTCGTTGCAGCACGCCGCGAAAGGTCGCCGGCGTCACCGATGGCGATCTTCATCGTGGCGTGGGTCGCACTTCGCGCCCGGCGACGTCACATCGGGGCTCAACGCCCACGCGCGACGAGGCGCAGCGCGAAATAGGCGGCACCTGCACCGAGCCCGAAGATACCGGCGGACGCGAGCTGCCGCAGGGTGCGCTGGCGCGAGGTGGCGCGCAGGCGAAAGGTCGACTCACGCGGCGGAGGAGGCTGCGAAGCCAGCGCCGTGTCGCTGCTCGGGAGCGCCAAGTCCGCGGGTACTGCCTGCCCGTGGCGCACGAGCGCGGTGTTGAAGGAAGCCGCGTAGACGACGGCTTGGTCGGTGACGCGCACCTTGATCCAACGGGGACGCATGGCAAACGCCGCGAGCTCCTCGAGCAACGGCGGCAGCGCAGCCGTCAAGGTCAGCGCGTTGAAGAGATCGGCGCGCAGCTCCGCGTCCTTGTCCGCCAGCTTCTCGTTGATCATGGCGGTGACTCGCTCGTCCAGCATGTGCGGCAGCGCGCTGAAGTCGGCGTGTTCGATGCTGGAGCGGAAGACGAGGATGTCACCGTTAGGTCCCGCCGCCACGCTCGGCACGATCAGCAGCGTGAGCGCTTTCACGCTCACCGGCAGATCGATGCCCAGCACGGGCCAACGTACCTGCGCCTTGCACTCGACGCGCAACCCGAGCTCTGGCACCAGGCGCACGTCGCCGAGCTCGCTGAGTTCGAGCGAGTTGTCGCTGTCGGCGTCGCCCAGGCGAATGGTGAGCGGAAAGGCCTGTCCAAGCAAGCGAGCCAAGTCTTCACGCGAGATGATGATCTCTGTCCACATCGAGGCCGAGTATACGCGCTGGCGTGCGCACAGCGCTCGCGGGTCGCGCTGGTGTGGCATATTGCCTCGCGCATCCGTGCTGCCATCGGGCCTGCCCTCATGCCATAAGTAATGCGGAGAGCCGGCTCGCCCTTGCTTGGACAGCATGAACGGAGATCGAGGAAAAGGCGGCCGCGAGTCCACCCAAAGCGATCGGCGGCGTGCCGAGCGCGAGGATGCCGATGACCACCGCAATTTGGCGCTCGCGTTGGAGGCCGGTCGCATGGGCACCTGGGAGTGGCGCATCCAGGAAAACCGCATCATCTGGTCTCCGGCGATCGAGCGCATGCATGGGCTCGAGGTGGGTACCTTTCCTGGCACCCTCCAAGCTCATCAATCGGACATTCACCCCGAGGATCGGGAGCGCGTGCTCGACAGCGTTCGGAAGTTGCTATCGGAGCGAGGCGACCACGCCATCACCTACCGCATCGTCATGCCGGATGGTGCGGTGCGCTGGCTCGAGACGCACGGGCAGCTCTTGCTGGACGGTGAACAGAAGCCGGAACGGCTCGTCGGTGTCTGCCGCGATATCACCAACGACAAGCAGGCCGAGGCAGCACGAGCGCGCGTCGCCGCCGTAGAAGCGGCCTCGCGCGCGGCGGAACACAATCGCAGCGCGCTGGTCGACATTCTGGAGAGCATCACGGATCCATTTTTGGTACTGGACAGCGAACTGCGCGTCACCTTCATCAATCGAGCTGCAGCGCGCTTCATGGGGCTAAAGCCGGAGGAGATTCTCGGCAAGCGGCCCTGGGAGCTCGTACCGGAGGTGCGCGACAGCTCATTCGTGAAGGCTTACGAGCGCGTGCTCGTGGAGCAAAAGCCGAGTGTAGTCGAAGACTACTTTGCTCCGCTGCAGCGCTGGTTCGAGGCCAGCGTCTTTCCGCTTCAAGGCGGTATCTCCGTCTACACGCGCGACGTGACAGAAAAGAAGAAGGCCGAGCGCCTGCGAGAGAGCATCGCCGTCCAGGGCGCGCTTCGCGCCGACGTGAGCGCCGCGCTGGCGGCAGCGCGCGAGCCACAAGTCATGTTGCTTCGGTGCTGCCAGGCCCTAGTCCGCCACCTCGATGTCGCGTTCGCGCGCGTCTGGACGCTGGACGAGCCGAGCGCCACCCTGCTCTTGCAAGCCAGCGCCGGCCTGTACACGCACATCGACGGGCCACATCGGGCCGTGCCGGTGGGCAAGTTCAAGATCGGGCTGATCGCAGCGGAGCGTAAGCCTCACCTCACCAATGACGTGGCTCACGATCCGCGTGTCGGCGACCCGGCGTGGGCAAAACGCGAAGGCATGGTCGCCTTCGCTGGCTACCCACTGCTGGTGGACGATCGACTCGTCGGCGTGCTGGCGATGTTCGCGAGGTCGGTGCTGCCCGAGGAGACGCTATCCGCACTGGGCTCCATCGCCGACATGATTGCCCAGGGGCTGATGCGCCGCCGCGCGGAACAAGAGCTGGAAGAGCGCGTGAAAGATCTGGCGCGATCCAACACGGAGTTGGAGCAGTTCGCCTACGTAGCGTCGCACGACCTGCAGGAGCCACTGCGCATGGTCGCGAGCTACAATCAGCTCTTGGCGCGCCGCTATCAGGGCAAGCTGGACCAAGACGCGGACGAGTTCATCGGTTTCACCGTCGAGGGCGTCACGCGCATGCAGCGCCTCATCAATGACTTGCTCGCCTATTCGCGCGTCGGCACGCGTGGTCGGGATTTCGATCAGGTGGAGCTAGAGACCGTACTCCAGGTGACGTTGCGCGGCCTACAGAGTGCGATCGCGGAGGCAGCTGCTAACGTCACGCACGACCCGCTCCCTGGGCTGCGTGCCGACGAGCTGCAGATGACGCAGGTTTTTCAGAACTTGATCGCCAATGCCATCAAGTTCCGCGCCACAGAGCCGCCGCGGATTCATATCGCCTGCCGTCAGCCTGACGCCGGATATTGGCTCATTTCGGTGCGCGACAACGGCATCGGTATCGATCCGCAATACTTCGAGCGCATTTTCGTCATCTTTCAACGCTTGCACCCGCGTGAAAAGTATCCCGGCACCGGCATCGGCCTCGCTATCTGCAAGAAGATCGTGGAACGCCACGGCGGTAAGATCTGGGTTGAGTCCTCACCCGGGCAGGGCACGACCATTTCCTTCACGATCCCAGTGCAGGGCGCTGGCAGCCCCAGGAGCAATAAGACGTGAGCTCAGTCCATCCCATTGAAATACTTCTCGTGGAAGACAACGCCGCCGACGTCCGGTTGACTCAGGAGGCGCTCCGCGAAGGAAAGGTTAAAAATCGCCTCAGCGTGGCTCGTGATGGGGTCGA
>JAYWEH010000166.1:0-5412 GCA_043780025.1 Deltaproteobacteria bacterium | reverse complement strand
ACTCGGAAGCGTCATGCACCGTGATCTCGTCGAGCGTCACCGCCGGACCGGCGGCAGCCGTGACCACCAACCGCAGCCAACGTTGATTGGCGAACTCGAGGGCGTGCGCGCGATTGTTCACACTGTTACCGGTGATCGTCGCGCCCACCGCGGTCCACGTGCCGTCCACGCCGTCGGTCGAGTCGGCGGAGGACTCGAAGTGGTATTCGCCCGGCGCGCCTCCGGCGGCGCTCGTGTATTGCTCCCAACCGGCGTCTTTCCAGACCACCAGGACCCGGCTCGGGCCGTCCGCGGCGCCCGCGGCGACGAGCTCGATCGAGACAGAGGCGGGCGCTGCGGCCGTGGGCACGCCAAACCCTGTCGACGCGCCGCTGTGGTAGGCGCCGTCCACCAGAACACCCGGATTTGTGACGCCCGCGCTTCCCACCACGCGCTTGCCGAGCGAGATGCGCGGTGCGGCCGCAACGACACGGTTGGCTCCCATCGCAAAGTCCGCTGGGACACACGCGCCGCCCACCGGATCCGGCTCACCCGCGCCGGCGCCCCCTCCCGTCGCTCCAGGGGAGCTACCCGCCGTATCCCCCATGCCCGCGCTGCCGGCGTTGTTCGCGCCGGCCATCGCCGTGGCGCTCCCCCCGTTGGCACTGCCCGGGTTGGCAGCAGCGCCGTACGGCGGCGTGTCACCGGAATAGCGGTCGCCACACGCCGACGAGAGCAGCGACAACACGGCAAGCGCCGGCGCGAAAGCGGCCTGCACACCAAATCGATCCGAGGACGGGGATTGCGAATTACGCGGCATCACGACCATGGCTCCTGTGGCTCCGTGTTCTCGAAGGCTCAGTTCTCTCATCAGTTGCGCGCCAGCGGGGCGCTCGAGGAAAGCGACGCGACCGGCCTCGGCGGAGGCGAAGCCGATACGAACGGGCTCGCCGGAACGCTCAACCCGCTCGCCAGCTCACAAGCGCGCGCCTTGTTACTGAAGTCACCGGCGAACTGGCTCATGATCTTGGCGCTCTCGTCGTCGGGCAGGTTGTAGACCGAGAAGTGGTCGTAGTCCTGATAGTAGCCGGTGTTCTTGTTGTCGGGGTCGATGCCCACGAGCAGCCAGAACATCGAGCCATTGCCGCCGCGCTTCAGCAGCAGGTTGTTCCAGTTCTGGTAGGCCGTGGCGCGCCGCTCGAAGCCGCCGGTCACCTTACCGGTCTTGTCGTCCCGCTTGATGGCGATACCGTACTCCTCGAGCACGGTCGGTTTGCCCGCCTTCTGAGCGGCGTCGATGTGATCCGTGATCCACTTGTTGCCCCACTTAGGGCCGGTGTTCCAGCCATCCGGATACAGGTGGAACGTACCAAAGTCGATGCTGCCGAGCGCGAGGAACGCCTCGTGATCGACGCCATCTTTGCCGTTGTATTGCTCGCTGGATTCGCCCGAACGATTGAAGAAGCCCTCGTCACCGACGGACACCATGTGATTGGGGTCGAGCGACTTGATGTGCTCGGACATCTCCTTCACCCAGCTGGTGACGGTGTCCGGTTTGCAATCCTGCAGCCGATCGTATGCGCCAAAGTTCCTGCAGCGCGGCTCGTTCGCGAGCTCCCAAGCGAAGATGTTCGGGTCGTCCTTGTAGGCAACCTTCGTGAAGGTGTTGACGCGGTTGATCAGGTGCGCCGCGTAGTTCTTGAAGGCCTGCTTGGCGCGAGCGTCAGTATAAAACTGGTGGTGGTAGTCGAGATTGAACCACTTCAAGTACTGGTTCATGCCACCAAACTCTTTCCAGTTATTGGTCAACACGAGCACCATCTTCACGTCGTGTTCCGCCGCCTTCGACAACACGTAGTCCAGCCGCACGAGGCCGTCGTATTTCTCGGCGCCTTCGTTGTAGGCGACGGACTTTGTCGCGGTGTCCCAGTACTGAAAGTAGTTGCCTTGCTTGGTGCCGTACGGCTCGTAGTCGTTGCGTTCGGCGCTCTGCACGCTGTCGTCGAGCGAGCCTCGGTCGATGAAGGCCCACGTGCGCATCACTTTCAGGCCCATGGCTTTGGTCTGAACGAACACGTCGTCCACCATGGGCTTGTCCTTGTACGTGAGGTAGTAGTTGTTCGTGCCCTTGAAGCAGAACGGCTTGCCTTGATGCACGAACACCGCGCTCGGCACGTTCGTGGGCTCGACCGTCAAGACGTCGTTACCCGCTGCCGGCGTCGACGCCGGGGCAGTGCCATCCGCGGCGCTCTGCGCCACCGGTGCCTGCATCTTGCGCAGGCAGCCGAGCTGCAGCGCTAGCGCGCCCAGCAGGATGAACGAAGCGGTCTTGCAGCGAGAGCGGGGCAGAGGGCCCCCGCGGGGAAACTTTTTCATGCTCACCAAGCCCTCCAAAGATGGGTCCGGCTATGGATAGTCGACATCCGCCACGAGAACAACCGCCCGGCGTGAGCCGAAGTCAACGGAAAAAGGTGCTCACATTTGCTGCTCTGAGCCTAACTGCTCGCGCCTAGCAGCGAACGGCTCAGGGAAACGTTCCAGCATCGCTCAAGCCGAGCGACTCCTCGAGGCCGAGCATCAGATTCAGGTTCTGAATCGCCTGACCTGCGCCGCCTTTCACCAGGTTGTCGAGCGCGCTCACGAGCGTGATGGTGCGCCGATCCCCGCGGCGTTCTCCCAGAGCGAAGCCCACTTCGGCGTAGTTCGAACCCGCCACCGCCACCACCTCCGGTAGCCGCGCTTTCGGCATGATCACGAAGCGTTCGCTCGCGTACGAGGCCTCAAACGCGGCGCGAACGACCGCTTCATCCAACTCCGCGGGCACGCTCGCAAACGACGTGGCGAGAATACCGCGCGTGAGCGGAGCGGCGACAGGAACAAACTCGATCGCGAGATCGCGAGCTCCGGCGCGGTTCAGCGCCTCTTCGATCTCCGGGGCGTGATTGTGCATCAAGGGACGGTAGGCCCGCAGGTTTAGCGCTCGCACGGGATGGTGCGTCGTCGGCGACGGCGTCGCGCCCGCGCCGCTCGACCCGGTCATGCCGACGCTCTGCACGCGCCCTTCGAGCCAACCACTCCGGGCCAGAGGCAAAAGACCGAGCTCGATGGTAGTGGCAAAACAGCCCGGCGAAGCCACGAAACGCGCGCCGCGCAACGCGTCCCGCCGGAGTTCGGGCAGACCGTAGATGAACTGAGGCAACAGCTCCGGCAGCGGGTGTGCCTCGCCGTAGTATTTGGCATACGCGGCCGCATCGTCGACGCGAAAGGCGCCGGACATGTCGATGATGCGCACGCCCGAGGCCAGGTTCTTGGCCACGATGCGGTGGCTCACGGAGTGGGGCAGCGCGAGCAACAGGATATCCACGTCCGGCGCCGCGCCGTCTTCCGGGACAGCCTCGAAGCGCAGGTGGGTCTTGCCCTCGAGGTTGGGCAGCGCGGAGCCCAGCTCGAGCCCGATGTGGTCCGCGGCAAAGACGCGCTCGAGCTCCACTTCCGGATGCGCGAGCAGGCGCCGCACCGCCTCCGAGCCCAGGTAGCCCGACCCCCCGTACACCGCTGCCTTGAAGCGCTTCATGCCCGGAAGCGTAGTGGAATCAGCCCGGATTGACGAACTCAGAATAACAAAGCGATCGCGTCAGCGACCGGCGACCCGATCCGCCTCGGTGCGCACGCGCCAGCTCAACTCGACACCGACCGCTGCGTGATCCGACAGCGGCGCGCCCTCGAGATCGACGAAGCGCGGATCCGTCCACCACCCGAGCACGTCGATCTCGAGCTCTCGCGAACTCCTGAACAAGATGCGATCGCCGCGCTCCTCCCCGCAGCCGAAGCGGCGGCACGCATCTCTCATGCCGCTCCGGGTCAGGAAGGCGTCGAGCGTCTGCTTGTCACGCGGGATCGCCATGTTGAGATTGGTGTCTCCGGCGACGATGGCCGCGTGGCGCCGCGGGCGCTTGCGCATGTATTCGGCAAGCTGCCGAAAGTTCTGCCGCCGTACTTCCACGTCCTCCGGCGTGTTCCCCGCCTCGGCGTGGAGGTTGTACACGTCGACGACCAGGCCCTCGCGCAACTCGACCTCGGCGAAGGAGAACCCCTTGTCCACGAGGCAGTCCCCGTGGACGCCAGCGTAGCCGTTGCAATGGTCCCAGCGCACACGCTGAACCCAACCGAACGCGAAGCGAGAGAACCAATTCAGCCCGTCCGGCATGAACCCGGTGCTGCGCTGCATCGGTTCGGAGCGGTAGACGTGCGCGGCGCGCCCGGACAGCCGCGCGTGGTAGCGAAAATCCTCCTGCACGAGAGCCACGTCATAGTGATTGAGCAGCGGACTGATCAGCGCCGCGTTGGCCTCCGGCTCGGAATCCATGTGCAGCTTGGGCAGCCCTGAGACATTGTATGTGAGCAGGGACCAGCGACCTGCCTCGGTACCGGCAACGAACCGCAGTGGCTTTGTGCCGGGTGCCGGCGGAGGCTCGCTCTCAATCGACCGAGACCAAGCGTTTGCGGCGCCGCGTTCGGCAAAACCGGCGCCGGCCTCGGCGGCGGCCACACCGCGATCGGCCCCGGCGGAAGCAAGGAACAACACACCCAGCAACGCGACGACGTTACGCGGATGCACCATACGCTCGATTCACACTCAATTCTGACCCGCGTTGGGCACGCGCGCCGCTCTATGAGTTATGAACGCAAGAAGTCGTTAAACCTTGAATGGACCGCTCGCGCGTACGCCGGTGCCGATGAAGCGATCCGAACCGGCTCCCTCGTCCATATTGGCCTCGATTCGATGGAATCGAAGCACTAGAGTCGGGCGGCCCAAGGCGGCGGCTCGAGCTCGTACCGGCTCGAGTGCCAGCGCCGGCACCACACGACCCATGCGCTACTTTGTTACTCTGAACGGCCGCGAGTTCCCGCTTTCGCCCTCACGTCCCCAGGGCGGCGACGGTTTTCAGGTCTGGGCCGGCGACGGTTCGACCGGCGGCCACGAGCCTTCGCGAGCGGAGATATTGAGCCCCGGCGCAATGGGCCGGCCCGCTTTGGTACGTGTCGATGGCCGCGTATTTCGCGTTCTCGGCGCGGGGCGGGCATTGGACCGAGAACAGCGGGGAGCGGCCTCCGCGAGCGCGGCGCGCATCAACGGTCGTCCCATCGACCTGCGCATCGATTCGGAACTGGAACGGCGAGTGCAACCCCTGCGCGCGAAAGCTTCCCCGAGGAGCACGCTGGTTCGCGCGCCAATGCCGGGACGAGTGGTCAAGGTGCACGTCGCGCTGGAGCAGCGCGTGCTGGCGGGTGCCCCGCTGCTCGGCATCGAAGCCATGAAGATGGAAAACGAGCTAACGGCGCCAAACGCGGGCCGCATAGCCAAGATTTCAGTCCAAGTCGGCTCGACAGTGGAAGCGGATCAGGAACTTCTGGTCGTCGAACCGGACTTAG
>JAYWEH010000165.1:0-27969 GCA_043780025.1 Deltaproteobacteria bacterium | reverse complement strand
AATGAGATGTCCTCCTTGAGCGAGCCGGTGGCCGAGTTGATGCGCATCACGCTAGAGCAGCGATTCTTGTCCGCTTCCGAACGGAATGAGCAAGCTCTGTTGGATCGCCTCGAGCAACAGCTGAATGGCGGGCGCGGACTGTGGGTGCAAAAGGAAGAGCTGGAACTGAGGGCGCGCCTGGCCGAACGGCGCTCCCTGGCCACGGCAGGGGTGACCGCCCCGAGCCGTGTCGCCCCGAGCCGTGTCGCCCCAGCCAATGCAGCTCTGGGCAATGCCCCCGCCAATGCTCCTCGGACTTCGGTCGAGGCTGCGCCCGCCGCCGTCGTGCCCGGTCTGGCCGAGGCCGAGCAGGCGTTGTTCGAGCGGCTGTTGCAGCAGAAGCGGGACGGGCGTGTGCACGAGGCGTGGGCAGCGGGCGCGGCCTTGTTTCGCGAGCACTCGGACCTTCGATCCGTAGCTGAGCTGCGCTGCGAACTCGCCATGGCCGTAGGCCTGGATTGGTCGCAAACTCGCACGGAATGTGAGCCGCTCCTGCAGCAGACCGGCAGCTTCAATCGGTGATTTGCCTTCGGCAAGGCGATCGTTGATCGTCGCCCTCGTGTAGGTCTATGCTTAGGCCATGGTCGGTTGGCTGAAGCAGACCCTCGTCCTGATGTGTGTGGGCGCGGTCCTGGGGTTTTCGATCTGGTGCTTGCTCGGCAAGAGCATGACGTCGATGCAGTTCGGATCGCTGGGCGGAAGCCTTTCCTGCAAGACCGACGTCGAGCTCGGCCTGGACAAGTTCGTGTCCATGCAACTGTACTCCGCCATGGCGGGAGCATCGCTGGTGTTCATCGGCGCGACCATCGTGAGGGTTCGGCGCAAGTCCAAGGCGCCGTCTGCTCCAGCCGTCCAGGGTTCCGGCACGCTTTGAGGATGTTTCCTCCCCTCGCCCGACGGCTTACATGCGCCGGTGGGCCGTATGCCCTTGACAGGAGCGCCAATGGCGTCACGAATCAGCCATGGACATGAGCCAGCTCAGCTTCTTGGGCTATGGAGTGCTCATCGGCTTGGCGGTGGCCGTGTGGGTTGGGTTTTCCAGCTGGCAGCGGCGGCGGGACATTGAGGCGGAGCTGCGCCGGCTGCGTGACCATTTGCACGATCAGATGGAGATCACGCACGAAGGGGCGCGGCAGCAAAAGCTCATGCTGGAGCAGCTGCGTGGCGAAAATGAGAATTTGCGTGTCACCGTGAAGGCCTGGCAACAAAAGCCCGATCGGCGCGAGCTGCGCATGCTGCAGGTGTATGACCACGCCGTGCACCAACTCTTGTCGAGCGCGCCTGGCTTTTCGGTGCACTGGGAAAATGCCTTGCGCGAAGCCGACAAACACGTCGCGCAGATCGACACCGGGTTGATCGCGTTCGCGCGCCGGCTCGTTCTGCCTGCGAGCCCCTCTGTTAGCAGCCCCGCCGCCGCCAGCTCGGGCAAGCGGCATAATCCCCCCGACGAGGAATGAGCTCGCGGCTCCTGTAGGCGCGAGCTCTCCTCGGTTTCAGAGGGTTAGTTCCCCGGCGCAAAGCAGAAGAAGTTGAGCTTGTTGCCTTCGGGGTCGCGAAAGTAGCCCGCATAGAACCCGCCTCCGCGCGGCCCTGGTGCGCCTTCGTCGGTACCTCCGAGCTCGAGCGCGAGGGCGTGCAGTCGGTCCACCTGAGAGGGCTCCGGCACGGCGAACGCCACCATGCAGCCATTGCCGACGGTAGCGGCGTTGCCGTCGAACGGCTTGACCAGCGAAAAGCCCGGCTGGGTTGGCCCTGAAGACCAAACGATGAACCGGTCCGCTTGCATGGTGCGCTTGGCGCCGATTTCGCCGAGCAGCCTGTCATAGTAGCTCGCGGTGCGCTCGAAGTCGTTGGCACCCACTGTCGTGTAGCCGATCATTGTAATTCTCCTCTGAGTTAGGTCCGAGATCGTTCGCGCGTATAGCCAAATCTCGTGCTGCTGCCTACGCCGCTCCGCGCTCGCTCCGGGAGTCCTTTTGCAATAGAGTTTTCCTGTATGGCCGCCGCGAGCCGAGAAATTGACGTCATCATCGATGCTCGCGCCCGTGATATCGGCGGGTTCGCCGTACGGCGGTTTGCTGCCGTTCGTGAAGCGGCGCAGGGTGGGGCTCGGCCCCGGCGCTTCGAGCTGAAGCGGCTTCGCGTGTGGGTTTGCTCGGCGGTGCTCCTCTTCATTGCGAGCGGAACATGGACTGGAACTTCGTTTCCAGCTCCAGGCCGCGCATCGAGCAAGCCAAGCAGGACTGGAAAGCAGGGCGCTTCCCAATGGTACCCGGGGAGAGCGAGTTCGTCCTCATGCCCGAAGAGCGAGCTCGCTAGCCCGGCGGACCCTCGAGCGCGAAGATCGCTATGGCGCCCACCTGTTTTTTCAGCGTCGCCTCTTTGAACCAAGGGTAGCCCAGCCCGAGCACGTCCGCGCCGCGAAACCCGGCGAGGAC
Source organism: Deltaproteobacteria bacterium (assembly GCA_043780025.1). Classification (GTDB taxonomy): domain Bacteria; phylum Myxococcota_A; class Polyangia; order Polyangiales; family Polyangiaceae; genus SZUA-265. The sequence goes on along the minus strand of JAYWEH010000165.1, from coordinate 25,492 downwards.
GATGTACTGCTGACCTGCTTTGCGCGCGCGCTTCGCGAGTGAATCTGTGAGCCAGCGCGGTGAGCGTCGCCGCTTGCGCGGTTCGGGGCGGCCATCGTAAACGGCGATGTCGTAGCGCCGACCTCCGCTGCGCGCGTACCGTTCGTAGCCCAGGGCAAACGCCTCTTTCAAAAAGGGATAACGGTTCCGCCCATAGTCGAAGTAGTCGCCCCATGTGGCTTGCAGTTCTCGATTCATCGCCACCAGCCGCGGCCCGTTGGGCCACCAACCCACATGAAAGATCTTCGTCTCCGGCGGGATGTTCTCAGTGATCCAGTTGCGCGCCTGCGTCACTGTGCCTAACCCGCGGCGGCCCTCGACGAGCCTGCTGAACGGTGCCCACAACGCGAGCACGATCAGACCCGGCGCGATCGAACGTTGTAGCCAACGCAGCCTGGCCCGGCGCTCGAGCGGCGTGGAAAAGTAGCGGCGAAGCGCGCCGTCGAGCGCGGCCGCGCCCTCGGCGAGCAGCAGACCGGCGGCCATCGCCGGAGCGATCATGTAATAGTTCCGCGCTGCGCGACCCCAAAACGCGGCCAAATACAGGGCGAGGAAGAGCGCCGGCAGAACGCGGGTCGGCTTCCTGCTGAACAAGGCAACCGCCCAGCCGAGTGCCGCCAAGACCAAGAAGGGAGTGCCCAAGCCGAGCACGACTTCGGATACGTCCTGACGCACCCAACTCACCTGCTCGCTGGAGTGCAAGGTGACGGTCTCGATCTGTTGTTTGAGAAAATGCCGGACATTGAGCATGGCCGGGTTGCCGAGCACGGCCGCGGCAGCAGCTGCCGGCAGCGAGAGCCAGAGCCAGGGCCCGAACGCGCTCCGGCGTAAGCGCAACGGCAGCGCCGCCTCGGCGGGCTGGGCAGCGTGTTTCGAGGCGAACCAGCTGGCGACCGGCAAACAGGGCAATACGAGCAGCGCGGGCAGGGGCTTGGCGGCGATCGCGCAGCCCGCGCACAGCCCGGCAGCGAGCCAGCTACGGCGCGAATTGGAACTCGAGGCGATCATCAATGCCAGGAGGCAGCCGGTCTGAAACGCGGCCTGCATCGTGTCGGTGCGAGTGAAGCCGGTCGTGAGGATTTCCACGCCGGGCAACCCCAACGAGATCGCCGCAGCCACGCCCGCAATGGGGCCGGACTGCCTGAGCAGCACGAGCGCTGCGCCGAGCCCGGCGATCGACAGGCTCACGGCGCACACTGCACGCGCGATGTAGTAGTGCTGAACGCCTTCGAAGAAGACGTACGACGCATACTCGAGCGCGCTTTGACCGCGCAGAAGCGCGACTAGCCGGTACAGCCCCGCGACGATGTACATCGTGAGCGGCCCATACTTGAGAAAGTGGAACCGCAGGTCGCCACCCAGGAAGGCGGCCGCTTGCTCGACGATCTCGTTCTCGTCCTTGTGAGGTGACGACAGGTCACGAGCGGCGATGTCGAGGCGCAGAACCAGGCCCACCAAGCAGATCGCCCCGATCAGCCGGGTTACCGAAAAGAATGGTAGCAACCTCCGTAGCAAGACGGGCCGGGGCGTCGCATGGCCCACCTCATCCGTCAACAGCTGCCACAACGCCGAGGAGCGCCGGAACCCGCTCGCTCGAGCCGCGCGCGCTAAAACGCCGCTACACCATGTCGGCGAGCGGCTGAACTACGAGCTGCTGAATGCCGTGGGCAACAACACGGCTGCTGAATAAAGGCTGCTGGAAAAGCGGGGCTGCGGAGCAGCGAGGCAGAGCAGCCCCGTGCTGCCGTCGGCTACCAGCGGTCGCTGCCGCGGCTGCCCTTGCCGCTGCCCCGGCGCCCACCGCCGTCGCCGCCGCCGCTGCTGCCGCCGTCACGCGTGCCGCCATTGCTGCGACCGCTACCGCCGCCGCGCCCGCCGCCGCCAAAGCCGCCACCGCCACCGCTGCCGCCACCGCCACCGCTGCCGCCACTGCTGCCGCCGCCGAAGCCGCCGCCGCCGCCGCCGAAGCCGCCGCCGCCGCTACTGGCGCTGGAGCCACCGCCTTCGAAACGCGGTGCTGACGAGCGCTCGCGAGCCACATTGACGTTCAACGTACGGCCATCCACTTGCTGCCCGTTGAGCGAATCGATCGCGCGCTGCGCGTCGGCGGCCGTCTCGTATTCCACGAAGCCGAAGCCGCGGTGCTGACCCGTCATACGATCGGTGATGATCGAGACGGACACCAGGTTTCCAAATCCCTCGAATGCCTGCCGCAGCTGAGCTTCCCCCGTGGAGTAGCTCAGATTCCCCACATACAATTTGTTGTTCATGTTCTTCTGATTGCCTTAGTAGACTGTCGCGCCTCGCTGAAAATTCGGACCGCGCTCAGCGCAAAAGGCAAGGCTCCGACTGCCCCGCCACTCGCGGAGCCAGGTGCTCGAGGAAAACAAAATGCCATTCCCAGGACCCAGTGCGGGAGTTTGGCACAGACAGGGCTCAACCTGTGAGCAATTTCGTGTATGTGCACGGCCTTGCCAGGCCATCCTTCGCACGCCGCATGAACCCCTGAACGGACTGCTCCGGGTTGGGGCAGAGCGGAGCGCTGGAGCAGAGCGGACATGAACCTCAGCTCGGTGCGACCGGCCGCAGCAGGGGCGCAAGATTTTCGGTCTGCAGCAGAGGATTTCGCTCTCTCGGTGGCTCCCATTCGATGTCGGCCGCGCGTTCCAGTCGCTCTGCGCAGCCCTTTTACTCGGCGCAGCAGAGCCAGGTCAGCTCGTGGCGGTTGTGAAACAGGTGGACGACGCGGCCGCCGGGCAATGCGCGAAACTGTTCGATGGCTCCGTAGTGATCGGAACCCTGAAACTTCAGGGTGCACGCGAAGTTGCGGCACGCGCCGGAGTCGAGCCACAGCCGCACGTAACGATAGAGTTTTTCGGGATAACAAACGACGTCGGAAAACAGCCACTCGACGGGCCCGATCTGATCGGGCGTGGCGGTGAAAGCGTTGCCCTGCACTTGTTCCACGTTGGGGAGCTTGGCGACGTTCGGGGCGAGCGGCGCGCGATCGACTGCCACCACGCGGGCACCGAGCGTCGCCAGCACCCATGTCCAGCCGCCGGGGCTCGCTCCGATTTCCAGGCAGCGGTCGCCCTGCTTTGGCCGGCGCCCCAGCACCGTCAGTGCCTCGAATAGCTTGAGGTAGGCGCGGCTCGGAGGTCCCTCGTGCTCGCGGAACTCCACGAACTGCGCTTCTCCGTTCGGAAACGGGCTCGCGCATTGCGCTGCGCAGAGCAGCTCGGTCTGGCCGAGCCACGTAAACGATCCGAGTTGCGCAACGGGAGCGGGCTCCGGAAAGGCGAGCGCACGTGCCGTGACGAACGGCAGCCGCTGCTTGCTGAGCTCGCTGCGACGGAACATCTGGAAGGCGTACGGCCACCAGTTGCGCTGCACGGCGCACAGCTCATGCACGGCTTCGCGAATCGACGCCGCCTCGAACCGATGCACGTCGAACCAGACGTTCTGAGCCCACGCGCACGGCTGCGCTGGCCCTTCGGCGATCACGAGCTGGCCGTGGACGCTGCGCACGCCTGTGAGCTCAGCGACCACGCGCTCCAGATGCCCTTCAGGTGCGAGGTACCCAGTGCAGTCGAGTCGTTGCAACGGCAATCAGGCGATGAAAATGGGAACGCTGGCGCGACCGCCGACTAGCCGAGCTTCTGCAGCATCGTCTCGGCGTCCGATACGGTGAACTGGCCCGGCTCTTCGACGAACACGCCCTGCACGACGCCGTCTTCGGCCCACATCGAAAAGCGCCGGCAACGCAGGCCCATGCCGGGAATCTCGCGCTCGAGGCCCAGCTTGCGCGTGAACTCCGCGCCACCGTCTCCGAGCATACGCACTCGGCCGATGGCGTCTTGATCCTGGCCCCACGCGGCCATCACAAAACCGTCGTTGACAGAGATGCACCAGATCTCGTCGACCCCTTTGGCACGGAACGCGTCATAGCTCTCGACGTAGCCCGGCAGGTGCTTGACCGAACAGGTGGGAGTGAACGCGCCCGGCACTCCGAAGACGGCGATCTTCTTGCCGCGCGCCTCTTCGAGAACGCTCAGATTCTTGGGCCCAATCGGGCACGCCTCGCCGAACTCGGTGGTTTCGGACAACGTTGCATCGGGCAGGGTATCACCGACCTTGATCATCGCCGAACCCTACCAGAGTCGAGGGCCCAATTCCTCTGTTGCTTCCGCCGCGTCAGTTCTTTTTGGCGGGTTTGGCCGGCGCCCCGAGGACGGCCGCGCCCGCCTTGGCGCAAACGCCGTCTTGTTCGGAGGTGACTCCGCTCACGCCGATCGCCCCGATGATCTGACCGCCATCGACGAGGGGGATGCCTCCCTCGAGCGGCATCGCGCCGGGCAGGCTGAGAATGGCATGGCGTCCACCCGCGACTGCGTCCTCGAACGCCTTGGTTGGCCGCTTGAACGCCACGGCCGAGCGCGCCTTTGCGAGCGCGACTTCGGAGCTGCCGGCCTGTGTGCCATCGAGGCGTTCGAAATACGCTAGCGCTCCGCCCGGGTCGACGATGGCCACCGCCACCGTCCAGCCATTCTTCTTGCCCTCCGCGATCGCAGCGCTGGCGACCCGCCGCGCCACGTCCAAACGGATCGGGGCACCATAGCCATTGGGCATTTGCCCAAGCGCGGCTGGCGCCGCGAGCAACGTGAGCGCAAATACCAAAGTCATGAGGTTCCGAAAAATACGCATGTTGGATCTCCTTGCTCGAGCACCAGAGCGGCTCGATGCCTCGGCTTACTCTCGCGCTCGGTTCGATACCAGCGACGCGCGATGGATCCACAAACGGAATGGAATCATCCGTTGACCGCGTCAGAGCGACGGATCCTCGTTCGCTGATGCGCCCATGTCGTCGCGATAGTGGCAGAGTTGCACATACAATTTTTCGGGGACTCGGGCGCAATGGAAACTTGGACCCAGGTTTATACGCCGGTGGGCGGCAGCGTCGCGTTGTCAGCGTTGGTCGCCGCGATACCGGTGGTGGTGTTGCTCGGGCTGCTCGCCTTCGGACACGTGAAGGCTCACTGGTCCGCCCTCGCCGGCCTCGCTAGCTGCCTGCTCGTATCGACGCTGGTCTACGGCATGCCGTTGTCCTTCGCGGTGGCGGCGGCGCTGCATGGCGCAGCCTTCGGCTTGTTTCCGATCGGCTGGATCGTGCTCAACGCCATCTTTCTCTACGACGTCACGGTGAGGACCGGAAAATTCGAGATCGTGAAGGCCAGCATCGCGGGCCTGGCGCAGGATCGCCGGATTCAGGCGCTATTGATCGCGTTCAGTTTCGGCGCCTTCATAGAAGGGGCGGCGGGCTTCGGAACACCCGTCGCCATCTCGGCGGCGATGCTGATCGCGCTCGGCTTCAAGCCGCTGTCGGCGGCCACGCTGGCGCTCATCGGCAATACCGCGCCAGTTGCCTATGGCGCCCTCGGTACCCCACTGATCGCGCTCGCGTCCGTCACTGGGCTGCCTCTCGACGCGCTGAGCGCCATGGCGGGGCGGCAGTTGCCCTTCTTTTCGGTGCTGATCCCGTTCTGGCTGGTGTGGGTCATGGCGGGCCGTCGCAACATGCTCGAGGTGTGGCCGGCTTGCCTCGCCGCCGGACTTTCCTTCGGGATCGCGCAGGCGCTCGTGAGCAACCTGCACGGGCCGTGGGTCGTCGACATCATAGGCGCGCTCGTGTCCATGCTCGCACTCGTGATCTTGTTGTCGATGTGGCAGCCAAAGACGCTCTGGAGGTTTGCACACGAGACGCCCGAGTCCGAGGCGCTCGAGACGCGCTACGGGAGGAAGGAAACCATCGTGGCCTGGCTGCCCTGGGTGCTCCTGTGCATCTTCGTGTTCACCTGGGGCGTGCCTCAGGTGAAGGCGCTCCTCAACGGGGGAACCGGCGGCGCGCCCAACTGGCTGAGTGGGTTTTCGAGCGTCACGTTCCAGGTTCCCTACTTGCATCTGGGCATCATCCGAAGCGCCCCGGTCGTGGCGGTACCCACGCCGGATCCCGCCGTGTTCACCCTCAACTGGCTGTCCGCGACGGGCACCAGCCTGCTTTTCGCGGGGGTCACGAGCGCGCTCTTGCTCGGCTTCGGTCCGCTGCAAATTGTGAAGTTGTTTTGGGGCACGCTCGAGCGGGTCGGCTTCTCGCTCTTGACCATCGCTGCCATGTTGGCGCTCGGATTCTCCACTCGTTACGGTGGGCTCGACGCCACGATGGGCCTGGCCTTCGCGAGCACCGGTGTGCTGTTTCCGTTCTTTTCGCCGCTGCTCGGCTGGCTCGGTGTGGCGTTGACGGGCAGCGACACCTCCTCCAACGTCTTGTTTGGAGGGCTGCAGCAGATCACCGCCCAGCAGCTCGGGATATCGCCCATTCTGGCCGCTGCTTCGAACAGCACGGGTGGCGTGATGGGCAAGATGATCGACGCGCAGAGCATCGTCGTCGCGGGTGTGGCCACCGGACAGAAAGGCCAGGAGGGGACGATTCTGCGCGCCGTGTTCTGGCACAGCGTGGCGCTAGCGTGCTTGGTTGGGGTCCTGGTGTTGCTCCAGGCTTACGTCTTCCCGTTCATGATCGTCGTGCCGCGCTGAGCTGGAGCGCGGCGCCACTGAGCGAAGAAGCGCGCTATTCGAGAGGCCGCTACGCAACAGCGAGCGACCAGGCCACGACGTCGAGGCGGCGCGCGAAATGGAGCACCGGTGGGTCCCCGGGCAGCGGAAGCCCGGTCCATTCCGTCATGTGATTGATCTCGAATTCGGCCTCGGCCGTCTGCAGCGGCCAGGGGACGTGATGGATGTCACCGCGATAGACACGGCCACGGCGATCGGCGGAGTACAGACAGTAACGTTCGGTGAGCCAGTGTTCGAAGCTGCTCTGCGCGGCGTGGAACACGTCGCCCGTGGGTGCATAGCGGGCGCGGAACTCCGCGCTGGGCCCCGCCAGGCGACGGCTCCGGTAACGAACCCCGGACGCGGCGGGCTCGCATTGAATGCGCGCCCAGAAGTAGGGCAGGTGAAAGCCCACGCGAGCCGCTACCACGGCGCCCCAATTCGCGGCGTCCAGACTGAAGAACCAGACCCCGAGCTTGCCCCGATGCTTCACGTACGTGCGCACGTTCAACTCCGGGAACGCCGAGATCCAGGGCAGTTGGTTCAGCGGCGGCGGCCCTACCTGGCGCATGACAAACGGCACCAGCCCGAGCCAGGCCCGATTTTCCCACAGGTCGAGCTCGAGGTCGGCGGGGATGAGCTCTCGGAGCGCGGCGGTGTCCACGGGCCAGTGGGCAAACAGAAGGTCGTGCCAGCTCATCGTGATCGAGAACGGCGTGTCTGGCAGCGGGTAAGGCCGATGCTCGTGAACCGACAGCAGATCGTTCCACGCCCTCATGTCACCGTGGAGTGTCCCCATGAACCCGGGGTCAAGGTTTGTCGGTCGAAGCGCTCGCCTCGATCGGGGTCGCTTTGGCTGGCTCTTTGCGGAAGCGCCGAATCAATGCGGCGAGCAACGGCGTGAGTGCCAGGGTTGCGCCCAAGCGGATCGGCTTGATCACCTGCGTCGCGATGTACGCTGCCGCCCAGGTCCCCACGGCGCCGGCCGCACCGCCCACGTCGACCCCCATTTCGATGGCGATCGCGAAGCCCACCAAACAGGAGCCAAAGATGATGTAGTGGACGACCAAGGCGAGCACGCCGTATTCGGCCATCAACCGAACGAAGCGCTCACGATAACCGGGCTTGGCCGGTTTAGTGCTGGCGGGTTCCACGACTCCCCGTTTGGCCCATCTCGACCAGCGGGGCAAGCTCCATCACGCGCCCAGGTCCAGGTCTTCGCCCAGATACGCGCTCTTGACCCGAGGGTCGTCCCGGAGCTCTGCGCTCGGCCCGGAAAACGCCACCTCGCCGGTGACCAGCACGTGTGCGTGATGGGCGGTCTCCAGTGCCAGACGCGTGTTCTGTTCTACGAGCAGGATCGTGAGCCCGGTTCGCGCGATCTCGGCGATGGCGTCGAAGATCTGACGCACCAGCTTCGGCGCCAGCCCCAGGCTCGGCTCATCTAGGAGCAAGAGCCGCGGTTCTCCCATCAAGGCCCGGCCGATCGCGAGCATTTGCTGTTCTCCGCCGGATAGCGTTCCGCCGAATTGATCCAGACGTTCACCGAGGCGCGGGAACAGCTCGAGGACTCGGCGCATGCGCGCGTCCATGCCTTTCGGCTCGCGCTTCAGGATCGAGCCAATTTGGAGGTTTTCTCGAACCGACAGCCCCGCAAAGATCGCGCGACCTTCAGGCACCAGCGTCACGCCGTGAGCCACGATCTGATGGGTGGGGACGCCGCGGACATCGCGCCCGAACACGCGAATCTGACCGTGTTTGGGCGGCACCAGCCCGACGATGCTCTTGAGCGTGCTGGTCTTGCCGGCGCCGTTGGCCCCGATCAGGGCGACGATCTGGCCGGGCTCGATGCGGAGCGACAGGCTCTTGACCGCGGCGATGCCACCGTACGCGACGCCCAGATCGGTGAGCTCGAGCGCTGCCTCGGCAGGGCTCGCGGTCACTCGGGCTCCTCTCTGAGCTTCGCGGCGCCCGCGTCCGCGCTCGTCTCCTGGCCCAGATAAGCGGCGAGGACCTTGGGATTGGCCTTGATGGCTGCGGGCGGACCGTCGGCGATGGTTTCGCCGTGGTCGACCACGTGGATGCGTTCACACACGCTCATGACCACGTTCATGTTGTGCTCGACCAGCGCGATCGTTACGCCTAGCTCGTCGCGCAGCCAGCGGATTTGGCCCTCCAGGGCGCGCGCCTCGTGGCTGTTCATGCCGGCGGCGGGTTCATCCAGCAGCAGCAACTTGGGCGACAGCATCAGAGCGCGCGCGATCTCGAGCCGGCGCTGAGAGCCATAGGGCAAGCTGCCAGCGACGCTCGCGGCGTGCTCGCTGAGGCCGAGCGCTTCGAGCAGCTCGTGGGCCCTCGAGCGCAGGCGCTGCTCGTCTTCGGCGTGCCGCCGGTTGCGCAACATGGCGCTGACCACACCCGACTGGTGCAGGTGGTGACCCGCCACCATGACGTTCTGTTCCGCGGTCATGGAGCGGAACAGGCGAATGTTTTGAAACGTGCGTCCAATGCCCTGCGCGGCCACCCGCGCTGGGTTCCAGCCCGAGATGTTGCGACCTTCGAACTCCACGCTGCCGCTGTCGGGGCGATACACACCCGTGATCACGTTGAACAGCGTGGTCTTGCCGGCGCCGTTGGGCCCGATCAGCCCGAAGATCTCGCCTTGCCGGATCTGCACGCTCACGTTGCGCAGCGCGTGCAGGCCGCCGAAGACCTTGCCCACGCGATCCAGCTCGAGCAGCATCGACACTAGCTCGTGCCTCCCGCACCGGCGTGCGAGCTGTGGCGCCGCCGCCCGAACCACTGGGCGATCAGGTGGGGGAGCTCGCGGCTGCCCATCACGCCTTCCGGGCGCACCAGCATGATCACGATCAAGAGTAATGCGTACAATACCAGCCGGTATTCGTGCAGGTCCCGCATTAGCTCCAGGCTCACCGCCACGAACACCCCGCCGATCGCGGCGCCCGACACGGAGCCGAGCCCGCCGACGATGATCATCACGATCATGTCGATGGACTTGTCGAACTTGAAGTCCTCGGGGCGGATCCCGCTCTGCATGTGCGCGAACAGGCCGCCGGCGATTCCCGCGCCGGCAGCGCTCACGCTGAAGGCGAGGATCTTGAGCCGTGTGGTCGGCGTGGCCATGGCCTCGGCGGCGATTTCGTCCTCACGGATCGCCGACAGCGAGCGCCCGGTCTGGCTGAAGGTCAGGTTCCACGCCAACATGACAACGATGGCGACCCACAGATAGACCCAGAACAGGTTTGTGTATGGGGGTAACCCCGCAGGGGAGTTGCCGAAGTAGCCTGTCGCGGAGCCGAGGAAGCTCGCGTTGTTGAACATGATCCGGATGATCTCGCCGAAGCCGAGCGTGACGATGGCGAGGTAGTCGCCGCGCAGCCGCAAGCTGGGCAGCCCAACGAAAAAACCAGACAGCCCCGCCAGCGCGGCACCTAGCAACAGTGCGATGTTGAAGATCAGCGCGTCGGTGAGGCCGTTCGCACCGAATAGACCGTGCAGCACGGGCTCGAGCGCTGAACCCAGGAAGGCCGACGCATACGCGCCGATCGCCATGAACCCGGCATGACCGATGGAAAATTGCCCGGTGGTGCCGTTGATCAAGTTCAGGCTCACCGCCAGGATCACGTTGATGCCGGAGAGGAGCACGATGCGCTGCGCGTATTCGTGCAAGCTCGCTTCGAGGCCGAAGGTCCCTGCGTACAGCGCGCCGATGCCCCCGAGCGCCACGAGTGCGCGCACGCCCCAACGCGGTGCACGGAGCTCGGCCTTGGCGCTCGTGCTCATACCTTCTCCTGGCGTACGACGCCGAGCAGTCCTTCGGGCTTGACCAGCAGCACCAGGATCAGAATCAGAAAGGTGATGGCGTCCCGATAGTCGGGCGACAGGTAACCCGCCGTGAGTTGCTCGGCGAGGCCGATCAGGATGCCTCCCAGCAGCGCGCCCGGAATGTTGCCGATTCCGCCGAGCACCGCCGCGACGAAGGCCTTCAGTCCTGTGAGCACGCCCATCAGCGGATTGATGGTGATTTGATCGAGTCCAAACAGGATGCCGCCGGCGGCGGCCAGTGCCGAGCCCACCGCGAACGTGGCGCGGATCGTGGCGTTGACGTCGATGCCCATCAGGCGCGCCGCGTCGATGTTCATGGATAGCGCCCGCATGGCGCGGCCGGTCCAGGTCTTCTGCACGAACAGGTGCAGCCCCAACATGAGCGCCGTCGCGACCCCGAAGATCGTCAGCTTGATGTTGGTGAGGATCACGCCGCCCAGCTCGAAGCGCACCTCGGACAGGATGGGCGGGAAGCGGCGCGGGTTCGGCGAGAAGATCAACATGGCCGCGTTCTGCAGGAACAAGCTGACGCCGATCGCGGTGATCAGGGGCGTGAGTCGCGGCGCCGAGCGCACGGGGCGGTAGGCGAGGCCTTCGATGCTGATGCCGAGCAGCGCGGCCGCCGCCATCGAGAAGCCGAGGACGAGCAGCCCATACAGCACTGGAAAACCCGACCCGGAGCCCTCGTACGCCTGTACTCCGAGCACGCCGGCGGAGTAGTGGCCGGCGTAAGCGCCCATCATGAACACTTCGCCGTGCGCGAAATTGATCAGCCGCAAGATGCCGTAGACCATGGTGTAGCCCAGGGCGATCAATGCGTAGATCGACCCGAGCGACAGGCCATTGACGATCTGCTGGAGGAACTCGCTCACGACAACGCCGCGCTCAAGGCGCTACCGTGGCTCGATACTTGGCTTTGCCGCCGGAGATGGCCACGACCACCGCGCTCTTGTCGGCGTCGCGATTGGCGTTCATCGTGATCTTGCCGGACACGCCCTCGAAGTCCTCGAGGCTCGCCAGCGCGTCGCGAATGGCCGTCGGATCAGTCTTCTGGCTGCGCGTGATGGCGTCGAACAGCGCGCCTGCGGCGTCGTAGCCGAGGGCACCGAGCCCGGTCGGGTCCTGGCCATACTTGGCTTTGAAATCGCTGACGAACTTCTGACTCTTGGCCGTGGCGACGTCCGGCGCGAAGTGGTTCGAAAAGAACGAGCCTTCGAGCGCTTCACCGCCGATTTCGAACAGCTCTGGCGCGTCCCAACCGTCGCCGCCCATCAGTGGCACGCCGAGCCCCAGGCGGCGCGAGGTGCGGGCGATCGTGCCGACCTCGGCGTAGTAGCCGGGCACATACAATGCTTGAGCCTTCGTGGCTTTGATCGCGGTGATCTGGGCGCTGAAATCCGTGTCGCCTGCCGAATACGACTGTTCGAGCGAGATGCTGCCACCGCGCGCGGTGAAGGCGGCCTTGAACGCCTCGGCGAGGCCGATCGAATAGTCGTTCTTGACGTCTTTCAGGATCGCGACATGATCGAATTTCAGCTCGTCGCGCGCGAAGTCCGCCATCACCTTGCCCTGAAAGGGATCGAGGAAACACACCCGGAAGATGTAGTCGCCCACCTGCGTCACCTTCGGATTTGTCGACGAGGGTGACACCATCGGTATCTTCCGTCGCTGCGCCACGCGGCCACCGGACAATGACAAGCTGGAGGAGACCTCACCGATGATTGCGCTCACCTTTTCCACGTCGATCAGCCGCGTCACCGCGTTGGCCGCTTCCGCTGAATCGCCGCGATCGTCCAGCGTGACGAGGCGAACCTTCTTGCCGAGCAGGCCGCCCGCGGCGTTCTTTTCGTCCACCGCCAGGCGAATTGCCTTGTCCGTGTCTTGTCCGAAATGCGCTGTATTGCCCGTCATTGACCCGTAATGGCCGATGACGATTTCAAGACTCGCCTCTCTGCTCGGGCCAGTCGTGCCGGCGGCACCTTCCGGCTTCGACTCCTTGCAGGCGATACTCGAACACAGGAGCGCCGGTACGGCAGCCCGGAGCGCGAGCCTTCCGAGCGCCAGCTTGCCTGCGACGAACAACGCCGAGCGGCGCGAAACGCGAGGGCCCCCGCGAGCCTTTGCGGCTCCAGCCGAAGTTACCGGCGCGGGCAGATGCGGAGGAGGAGGGGGGGAGCTGGGCAGGCGACGCATGCGCGCTTTTTACCACGGTGGCTCGCCCGCGCGGGTGAGCCTTTTTGTGGGTGTTGTCAGGGCGTGCCCACGCGGCAGCGCTGGGCGGGCGAGCTCTCGGTGCCCTCGATGCTGGGCGCGGGTGCGGCCAAGGTGTACTCGGCGGCGCCACGGCTCAGGGTAAAGCAGCGTGTCTGCCCCGCTACCTCGACGGCATAATCACCGAAGAACCCCACAAATTCGACGCTGCCGTCGCTGCCGAGGGCCGTCTCGAGCTCCGTGCTCCATTCCTTCATCAAGCTTTCGTAGCGACGGCCTGCTGGTGTCAGCTCGTCTTTTTCATCCACGAGTATGGACAAGGGCGGCGGCTTCTGCGCCGCGTTTGCCCAAACGGCCCACATCAGAAATGCTCCTACCTCGGGTGTGCCGAAGGCAAGGCGCAGTGTTTCCTCGAGCACGTCTGCGCCGCGTTCTTTGGGCAGGTTGCCCGCGTTGACGGCAAATTCACTGAGCGTGAGGGGTAAGCCGACACCGGCGAGGTTTTGCAGCACGCCCATGATGCGGGCGGGGCTGTGCGCGTTTTCGGCTATCTCGGCCGGTAGCCGGCCGTCGGCGTAATATTGCACGCCGAGCCCGCTCACGGGTCCACCGGCGCGCATCACGGCCTCGGCATGCCAGCGGTACCAGTTGGCGTAAGGGTCCGGCTCGGCTGGGTTGCCGAGCGGATCGACAGACCACTGCAGTAAATTGTATTCGTTGAGATACAGCCGCGTGCGAGCGCCCGCGGCCTGGACCGCGGCTGCACATTGGCCAAACAGTGCGGCGATCCCCTCGACCCCCAGGGCCTGGACGTAGCGCGGGCGGTGCAAGCTCTCGTTGATCACGTCGAGCTCTGAATAACCGGTCGCGCGCTCTTTCACGTAGTAATCGATACGCTCCGCCACCTCTTCGAGCAGCTCGCGTTTGGCGGCCGCATCGCCCGCGTGAGCCCGCGACAACAAGCCGGGGCTCTTCGAGTCTTCTGAAACGACCCAGGCGGGTTGCTGTTCGGTGTCCCAGAGCAACGTGTGCATGCGCGCCTTCAGGCCTTCCTTGCGCACGAACGCGAGGAAGCGGTCGACGTACGCGAGCTCGACCTGATCGCGAGTCGGCTCGTGATACACCCACTTTCCGCCGTTCGAGAGCACCACCGTGTTGAAGTGGCTGAGCAACAGACGCTGAAATCGCTCCGCGTCGGATCCGGGAGGCACAACTGCCGGGATCAGCTTGTTTTCAGCGAAGGGCACGTTGGCGCCGAAGCCAAAGGCGTGGTCCACCAATGAAATCTTGACCGGGCTGCCCGGAGGGGCGCCTTCGAGCTCCAGCTTGGCGGGCCCTCGCCGGAAATGATGAATGTAGGTGTTGGCCGCATCGAGGGCGTTTTGATCGGTATGCTCGCCGAGCAGGCTCGCGCCCTGAATGTCCAGTTGGTGCACGGTGAGCTGCCGCGTCGAGTCCGGCACCCCGTTCGTGAAGCCGATGCGAGCGATGTAAGTTCCCGGTGGCAACGCGACATCGAGCTCGTGTGGACCCGGGTTGCTCGCGACCTCGAAGCTGCGGCGCACGTCGGCGATCGCGAGCTCGAGCTCGGGCGCGCCCTTGGAATCCGCGTTGCCGGAGGCCGAGACCGTCAGCTTGACTGAGCCGGCTTGTTCGAGCCGCAGGTAGCTCGCGACGTAACCGGCGTTCGACAATTGCCAGGCGTCGCCGCTCGGAGTACCGCTCGAGCGCAGGGGCAGGTCTTTGCCCAAGGCGGTCGCGGCAGGCGCGACCTTCGCCGCTCTGCTGGCGGCGCTCGGAGCCCCGGCCGTGATGACAGGCGGGCTCGCCGCATCCGGGCGTGGGCCACAACTCCACAACCAACACGCAACGACGACTCTCGCGGGCCAGCTCGGCTCGCACGTGCTCCGTGCAAAGGGCGGAGCCTTTGCGGCGGCGCACCGATCGAATGAGCTCATGATCGCATTCTACTGCCATTTCACGGCACGAGGGTGCGGACAATCGCGCCCCAATTGTGACAAGCGCGGCGCTCCGCTAGCGAGCAGTCGGCACATGGGTGGCCAATCGGGTCAAAAAGTGCGACCCTCGCGGCATGCTTCGTTGCGCGCAGCGCCGTGCGGGCGTTTTGCTCAAATTCTCCCTTTCACTCGCGCTCTCGGGTTGCGACAGCGTGTCGAAACCACCACGCGATTCGCTCGGGACCTCGGGCGGAGCAGGCGCTGGTGCCGGAGGGGCTCTGGGCGGCTCGGGGGGAGGCGGCAGCGGGGGCGCTCTGGGCGCGGGCATGGGCGGGCCCGGAGTTGCATCGGGCGGTGCAGCCATGGGGGGCACGAGCGCGCGCGCTGGATCTGGTGGAACAGTCGACGGAGCGGGGGGCGCAGGTACTCCCGTGACCGGCCTACCTTACGTATTTGTGGGATCGACTGACGGCAACCTGCGCGCGTTCACGGTCAATCCGAGCGACGGCGCGCTGACCCCCGCGGGCAACATCGACGCGGGGCAAGACCTCGACTTCATCGCGCTCGGGCCCGACGATGCCACGCTGTTCGTCAGCTTGGGCGCGAGCGTGGCGGCCTTCGTCTACGATCGGGCGGAGCGCTCGTTCACGCCGTCCGGCGACGCGCCCACGAGCGGGGCGGGCACCCACGTGGCGGTCGACGCGAGCGGCAACTACGTCTTCGTCGCCCACTACAATGAGGGTGAGCTCTCCTTCTTCAGCTATTCCGAGGATGCGGGCTTTGGATCGGGGGAGACGCTCTCGCCGGGGCAGAACGCACATCAGGCGCGGATCGATCCTGCCGGGCTGCACGTGTACGTGCCGTGCCTTGGCAGCAATCACGTGGCTCAATACACGCTCGAGCCGGGCTCGGGCAGCCTCAGCGCGAGCGCGCCTTTGACCGTGGCGGCGAGCGGGGGCCCGCGCCACATGGATTTCAATACGGACGCCACACGCGCCTATGTGCTCACCGAAAACAGCAGTCAGATCCACGCCTATGACGTCAACCCGGCAACGGGCGTGCTGAGTCCGCGCCCCGCTGACTCGCAGTACCTGGCGATGGACCAGGAGTACCACTGGAGCAGCGACGTGCACGTGACGCCCGATGGGCGCTTCCTTTACGCCACAAATCGAGACCCGTCGGAGCTCGTGCGCTTCGAGATCGGCACCGCCGGCGGGCTGAGCCGCCTCGGAGCGACCCCGCTCAGTGGGGTGGTGCGCGCGTTTGCTGTGGATACTCGCGGGGAATACCTGTACGTCGGCGGCGATGACGGAAACCTCGTGGCCTTCCGCATCGACGCGGCCACGGGAGGGCTTTCGAGCATGGCGACGACTTCGGGTTTGGGGAACATTCGTGCAACCGTGGCGCGAGAGCTGCGCTGAGAGGTGTCCGCTGACCGTGGGGCGATGGTTTTGCTCGGGCTTGGGGCTGCTTTGGCTTTCGTGCGAGCTGCTCGCGTGTGAGCAGCGGAAGAGCCCGGCGGCTCCGCCGGAGTCCAATTCGGAGCCCGCGGCGGGCGCTGACGAGGCGCTCGCCAGAAGTGCGCCGGGGCCCGTTCAGTCCCGTTTGGACGGCAAGGAGCGCAATGAGCCGTCGGCCAGCGCCTCGGCAGAAACCCCTCTGGAGGCCCCCCGAGTGGCCTCGTTCGCTCCACACGAAGCCGTGTACGTGTGTGTCGACAACACGGGTAGTCGGGTGGTCCAACGCGTGGCCTTGCCGGGGGGAGAAGCCTTCGTGGTTTCGCACGGGCGTGACGGGTGGCGAGTGAGTGAAGGGCAACGGCTGCCGAAGGGCGCGCTAGCGAAGCTGGCGAACGCGGCGAACGAGCACCGTTTCTTTGACTTTCCTGAACGTTTTCCGGAGCGCGACGGCCCGGGTTTCGGTGGCCGTGAGTGGGATTTGTGGCTTGGCTCTCCCGCCCGACGCCATCATTCCCACCGTTACCAAGCTCGCGAGCAGGAGCTGCCGGCGTATCAGGCGTTGTTTTCGCTGTGCGAACGCAGTTTTGCTGGCTTGCCGCTGCGCCAGACGGACCTGCGCGGAGCGATCGCGATCTACCGGACACTCGAGGACTACGCCAAGGGCCTGCCGGGCGCTGATCCACGCCGAGCGCTCTTGCTCGAGTGGCTCGATTCCTTGCAAGCGGACTATGCCAGCCCTTGAAGCTCACGCCGAACCGGCTGTGAATCCAGCTGTCACTCCCGAACGAGCGCCGCTCGCACGCTTTGGCTTGCGCTTTCTTCGCTTTTCGCGCTCAGTTCAACAAACATGAACCGAGTGCGGATCTTTGCGTGGATCGGCGTTGCCGGAGCCCTCTGGGGCTTGGTATTCGCCGGCATATCGAGCCTGGACTACGCGTCACATCTCGACCGTGGTCTGCATGACCTGCACTGCTCGTTCATCCCCGGCGCTGAGCTGTCGAGCAGCGAGGAGGGCTGCCGGACCGCGCTGAACAGCCCCTATGCGGCCCTGTTCAAGACTCGGCTGTGGGGCGGCGTCCCGATCTCGTTGCTCGGCCTCGGCTGTTTCGCCTTCCTGCTCGGGCACGCGGCTTCGATCGCGCTATCGACGCGGCGCACTAGCCGCGCGGCGGGTGTGTTGTACGGGCTGCTCGCGATCTCGCCGCTGCTCGTCTCAGCGGTCATGTTCGCGATCAGCTGGTTTGAGCTCGGGGCCTTGTGCAAGACGTGCGCGGGTATCTATTCGGCGTCCGCAGCGCTCGGTGTCTCCGGCGTGGGCGTGATGGCGGGGAGTTGGCAAGAACGCCGAGGTCTCGCGCCGGGTGCGCTGGTGCTCGCAGGAGCCGTGCTCGCGGGCATGCTGATTTCGGTGATCACACCGTCCGTGGTGTACGCGGCGCTGGCGCCCGATCATGCGCCCTTCGTGAACCAGTGCGGGCGGATCAAGGTGACCAAGGAGGCCCATGGCGCCCTGGTGGATCTAGGTGGTGCGGGCAAGACGGCACTGTTCTTCGAAGACCCGCTGTGCCCCACGTGCAAGTCGCTACATGACCGACTCAAAGGTGCGGGCATGCTCGGTCGGTTAGACGCGGAGCTCGCGCTGTTTCCTTTGGACAGTCAATGCAACTGGATGCTCACTCAACCCGTGCATCCGGGGGCGTGCACTGTGTCGAGGGCCGTCCTGTGCGCGAAGGAGCCGAATCAGATGCTCGACTGGGTGTACGCCGAGCAAAAGTCTCTCGCGGAGGCCGGCCGAGCCAGTGAGGGCGCTCTCGTGAAGCTCCTGGAAAAGCGCTGGGGCTCCGAACTCGTTCAATGTGTGGGCGCGCGAGCGACCGTGCTGCGCCTGAACCGGCATCTTCATTTCGCTACCGCCAACGCCATCGCGGTCTCCACGCCGCAGGTCTTCATTGACGGGCAACGCCTGTGTGACGAAGACATCGACATGGGGCTCATGTTTGCGCTCGGGAAGCTCGCGCCGGAGCTCTTGCCATGAATTCCCGCTTCAAGGACTTGATGAGAGACGTGATGCCCGGTAACTCCCCCGGCCACGATCCGGGTAATGACTCCGGCAATGACTCCGGAAGGAGGGACGACGAACAGCGCGCCGGTGCCGAGTTCGCGGAGCCGCCCAAACGTGGTTCGGGAGGTCCGAGCGGTGTCCTGTCGGGCTTGATCGTCGCGGGCGCGGCATTGCTGGTGGTCGTGGGCATCGTGGCCAACGCGGTGAGTTCCGCCAAGGCGCGCCTCGGCACCCCCGGCAAGCCGGCACAGGCGGTTGCCACGGCGCAAGAAGCCGAGGTGGCGTATTGCACGCCCGGCTTCAAGCAAGTGCTCGAGCGTGTGCTGCATTCTTGCGGGTTGAGTACCGAGACCGAGCGGCGCGGCTGCAAGCCATCGGACATCAAGACGTTCGCGGCGATTGAGGATTCGGACTTCAACGCGCTGTTCCATCCGCTGAAGGACCGCGGCGGCGTGTTGATGTTTGACGAGGGTTCGGACGTGCTCGATGACGCCGGCAAGAAGCTGCTCGACGAGCGTTGGTTCGAGCGCAAGGGCGCGCGCTATTTCTTCGTCGTCGCTCGTGCTTCCAAGACGGGTACGCCGGCCCAGAACCGCGCCTTATCCCACCGCCGCGCCAACTCTGTGATGTTTCACTTGCAGGAAACCAGCGGTGAAGACATCGAAGAGCTGAACCGCAAGGTCGGCCTGCTCTGGTTGGGCAACGAGTTCGCGCAGCTGTCCGGCGAATATTGCGGCTGGCCTCGATCGCGCATCGATTCGGAGTGCGGCGAGGAGCCGATCAACCGCAGCGCGTTCGTGTCGTGGGTGGACTGCCGCCTGTGATGGGAGTCATGCAAACCGAGCCTCGGCGATCTCGACTGCGCCCCTTCGCGGCCCTCTGGGCCTCGCTGGCAGTGGCGTGTGATCGAGGGGCTGATGGAGGAGCAGCCGAGCCGCCGTCCCGTTCGCGTGTCCAGGCGGTGCTGGCCGAGCCTGGCCTGGCCGCGGCACCCGAAGGCCGAGGGGGCGAGCCGGCGCGAGTCACGGTCAGCGCGGAGCCCAAGAAACGCGTGCGCGCGCCCTTGTGTCAGGGTCAGATCGACGCCAAGCCGCGGCCGTTTCGCCCGGCGCGCCCGCCCCGGCAGCTTGCTATCGGTGCAGACGATCCCCTGCCGGAGAATCCCATCAACGCCGGCAAGCGCTGGACCTGGGTGAACTTCTGGGCGGCCTGGTGCGTGCCCTGCAAAGAAGAGCTGCCGCTGCTCTTCACGTGGCAAAAGCAGCTCTCGGCCGAGCTCGATTTCGCCTTCATTTCCCTGGACGACGACGAGCGCCAGCTGCGCGAGTTCCTCGAGCGCCAACCTCGAGGCGGGCTCGATCGCACGTATTGGCTGCCGGACGGAGCTGTTCGTGCCGCGTGGCTGAGTGCGCTCGGGCTCTCGACGGAGCCGGAGCTGCCCATGCAGTTGCTCCTCGATGAAACCGGTCAGCTGCGCTGCACGATCAATGGCGCGGTCGAACCCGCGGACTTCGACAGCCTCGCGGCCATCGTCAAAGACTGAAGCGCCAGGGCGCGTTCAACTGGCGTCATCCTCAACCCGCTTCATCGTCGCGCGACGTGTCGGAATGACCGAGCGGGCGTCCCGGGGCCACCAGGTCACGTACCCGCCGCTTGAGCTCGGCCGCTTGCGGGAACCCGCCGTCGAGCTTGCGACACCACACCGGGGTCGTTCCAACGAGGATACGGAACACGCCCGTCTCCGGTGAAGGCACGAGCGCGACGCGTGCGAGGTCCGTCGCGAAGGTCGTGAGCAGCTCTTGCGCCAACCAGCTCGCTCGCAGCAGCCAGCCGCAGCGCGGACAATATTCGATGCTCACGCTGGCTTTGGCCTCGGCACTCACGCCTGCGCCCCTGATTCGACGAGCCGAGTGGACGAGAGTTGTGTCTCGAGCGTCTCACCTCCCGCCTCGAAGTAGAGAACACCGTCACTGCGCGTCAGCGAAATCTCGAGGTTGCGATCCAGTTTCGCTTCCGCCCGAGTGAGGAACTGTGCGTCGAGCGGCCAGACTTCAATGTGCTCGAGCCGATGGATGGGTCGGGACTCTGCTTCACGCAACAACAGGGCGCGCTCGACGTGCGTGAACAGCACGACACGCCGCGCGGCTTTGGCGGCCTTGTGTAAGCGCTTCGCCGACGGCGCGCCAATGTCGATCCACGCCTGCATGACCCCGGTCGCATCATTGATGAAGACCGGCGGGTCTTCGCTCGACGAGAGCCCACCCTTGCTGAACTCGATGCCCTCCTCGTAGCTAAGGCAATACGCGAGGGTGCGCGTGAGCAGATAGCGCAAGTTCTCAGAAGGGTGCCGAGCCAGCCTCAGATCCAATGCGGCATAGGTAGCCCGATCGACGTCCGACAGCTGAACCGCGAAGTGATAAACCGTTGATCCGGTTGCCATGGAGAACCGATTTTCTCTACTCGTCCGCGCGCGTTGGCTTCGGCGCGAGAGCAGATACTCGCCAGGCGTACAGGGAGCCTGACTCCTACCCTTGGTTACAAACGCGCCGCGATACAGTCCGAATCTATCCCATCGTTGTGGGGCGCGAACGCCCCATTGTGGGGCTGTGCCCGGCACGAGCGCTCGACAGAGGAGAAACGCCGTGGAAACATTACGGAGTGAGCTACCGCCTGGCCAGCTGGATCGCCGCTTGTGGGCTCGTCGCTTGCCTGCCGGAGAGCGCCAATTTGGACGGATACTCGCGCGACTGGGAGCCGCTCGACCCGTCAGTGGAACCGTTTCCTGAATTAACGGGCGGCGCCAACTCAGTGCCTACTGGCGGCGCCGCCGGTGCGGGGGCCTCGTCCACTGGAACGGGCGGTACAGAAGGCTCCACCACATTGCCGCTGTCGCCGCCGAATGACACGGGTGGTTCGAGCGACGGCTCAGCAAGCGCTGGAGGCGGGGCAGGTAGCGTAGAAGAGCCGACTGGCGGCAGCGCCGGTACGACGGGCTCCGGGGGGGCCGAAGACCCTCCACCTGACGAGCTCCCAACCTGTGATTTTGGAGTGCTCTCGCCCGATGAGCGCACGTGCCTGTCCGCATCCATCACGATCGCGAGCTGGCAGGCCGCGCGTGACGCCTGCTCCGCTCAACAAGGCAACCTCGCCAAGGTCGACTCGGCCGCTAAAGACGCGCTCATCCAGACGCTCATCAGCGAAAACGCCTGGCTCGGCGGTAGTGACACGATCACGGACAACGTCTTCGTCTGGCTGGATGGCAGCCCCATCACGTTTGGCAATTGGGGCGCCAACCAGCCGGATCGATTTCCTGGTGCCGATTGCATCGAGAAACGCGCGTCAGAAGGCGGCTTTTGGTACGACCAGCCTTGCTCTAACGAACGCGTCTTCGTCTGTGAAGAGCCAATTCAGTGACAAGCCAATTTGTGACTCAGTGAGAAGAGCGCGGCGCCGACTGCGGTGACGCATGGAGCCCCTCTTCGACTTCGAGTTCGGCGCGTTCGCGCGCGAGGCCGTAGCGCTCGCGCAACTTGCCAACCAGCTTTTCGCGCTCGCCCTCGATCTGATCAAGGTCGTCATTCGTCAACTTGCCCCACTTGACGAGGGCCGTACCCTTCAGCTGCTCCCATTTGCCTTGCAGAATGTCTGAGTTCATGAGTTCTCCTGACCGGGCGGTCCCGTGTTTGGCGTTCGATATTGCAGGCGGCGTGCCAAGAACAACGGCAACGTCGGCTGCTTCGGCCTCGCGGAGGCAGGGCTGAAAAATCGAGGCATACCGAGGCGTGCCCGATCGCTGCAGCGCGCTACGAGGCGAATCGGTGCCTACTGTGGCTCAGCCGCTCCCCATTCGGCCACACCGATTGAGCTCTCTCAGAGGCACATCTCGATCAACCGCGGCGCGATTTCATCCAAGTGTAACACCAGGGCTGAGGGGACCCGTTCGAGCGCGGCCTGCGGGCAAGCCGGGCTCTCCGCGCTCGAGGGATTCTGGACGATGAGGGGCGCTCCAACGGCCGCCAGCGCGCCTGCGCCGATGGCGCCATCGGCGTTGGCGCCCGTCAACACCACGCCAATTGTCTTGTCGCGGTAGGCCATTGCGGCCGACTCGAACAGCAGGTCCATCGACGGGCGCGAGCAGCGAACTGGCGCGTCAATCGAGAGCGCAATGCTGCCGGACTCGATGAGTAGATGATAGTTCGCCGGTGCCAGATACACGTGCCCGGCGACAATGGGTTCGCCGTGACACGGCTCGAGCACGGGCAAGCGGCTCTTGCGCCCGAGGAGGTCCCTGAGCAACGACGTATCGTCGGGCCTGCGATGCTGAACGATGGCCAGGCTGGCCGAAAATTCCGTCGGAAGCTGCGCAAGAATCACCGATAGCGCATGCAGGCCGCCCGCTGACGCGCCTATTACGATCAGAGCGTGCCCCATGACCTCACCTCCCCCTGGCAATCAGCCGCGTCCACTTGCGTCTCCTCTGCATCTTCAGCATCTCAGTTACCAGATGCTTGGTGCGTGTCCGCGAAACTATCAAGCCTCCTTCCGATACAATCTCATCTGGCTGGGAAATTCGCTGAAGCGATTCGTGACCGCGCTGAAATCGAGTGACTCCTTGCGGCCGATGCCGAGGACACCGAAGCGGCACAAGCTCGCATCGAGCAGGTTCAACACGCGGTCGCGGAGCGTGCGATCAAAGTAGATCATCACGTTGCGACAAAGGATTAGGTTAAATTCGTTGAACGGCCCGTCAGACACCAGGTTGTGCTGCGAGAACACGACATTCTTGCGGAGCCGTGGGCTGAACACCACGCGCCCACGATCGGCAGTGTAATAGCTAGAGAACTCCTGAAGCCCGCCGAACGACTGGTAGTTCTGCGTGTAATCGCGCATGCGCGACAGGTCATAGATGCCTCGCTGAGCGCGTTCGAGCGTCACGTCACTGAGATCTGTCGCGTAAATTCGGCAACGCTCGTACAGGCCCTCCTCCGTGAGCAAGATGGCCAGTGAATACACTTCCTCCCCGGTGGAGCAGCCGGCGTGCCAGATGC
Source organism: Deltaproteobacteria bacterium (assembly GCA_043780025.1). GTDB lineage: Bacteria > Myxococcota_A > Polyangia > Polyangiales > Polyangiaceae > SZUA-265. The sequence continues at coordinate 2,259 of JAYWEH010000165.1, read as the reverse complement.
GGATGAACGGGTAAGTTCGCAGCAACGGTACAATCTCGGTGCGCACGGCCCGGTAAAAGGCCGGGTCTCTGAACATCGCTGTGACCGGCACAGACAGGTTGGTAATGAAGCGAGCCATGCAGCTTTGCTCTCGCAAGAGCCGCTCCTGAAGAGCAGAAATCGAAGGCACGCCTTCCTGCTCGACGATCATGCGGATCCGCCGCCTCAGCGAGGCGGGCGCGTAGTTGCGAAAATCATAGCCGTAGCGGTGCAGGATCGCGTCCAAGAGGAGCTGCGTCTCCAGATCTTCGACATCTTTGAATGTATCGGTGAACAGGCTTTTCTTGCGGCTCTCGCGGCCGCCCGTGCGGGCGACGCTGATCAGGCCATCCTGCGACGGATCATCGAGCTCCGAGCCGTCTTGCGCCGAGTCGTCGCTTGTCGAAGCCTCGGGATTGGGATCGGCATCGGGATTGGCATCCATTATTGCAGTCGGGGGCGAAGCTTCGCCGCGTGCCCGGTTGGTGAGGCCCTTGGACGCATCGGGTGCGTTGCTGCGCCCTATGCGTATAGCCATACCCGGAGGAGCGAAACGAGCTGATCGGTGTCAACGGGCTTCGTGATGTAGTCTGAAGCGCCGGCCAGGATGCATTTGTCTCGGTCACCTTTCATGGCCTTGGCGGTCAGGGCGATCACGGGCAACTTGGCGTGCCGAGGCGTCTCGCGGATCCGCCGAGTCGCTTCGAGGCCATCCATGCCCGGCATCATGACGTCCATCAGCACCACGTCGAACGCCTCCGACCCTTCCAATTTGGCGAGCGCCTCTTCACCGTTTTCCGCGTAGTCCACGATCATCTGCTGCTCCTCGAGCAAGGACGTGAGGGCAAAGATATTGCGAACGTCATCATCGACCACCAGCACCCTTCGGCCAGCGAGCGCCGGATCCGGCCCAGGCATACTGCGAAGCATCTCTCGAGCGGATTCAGGTAGGCTCTCCTGAACTCGGTGCAAGAACAGTGCCGTCTCGTCAATCAGACGTTCGGGAGAACGGACGTCCTTGATGATGATTGTTTGCGCCAATTTGCGCAGATCGGTCTCTTCACTCTTGGAGAGCTCTTTGCCCGTGTACACGACGATCGGCATGCGCCGCCATTCCTCGCGCTCCTTGATGCGCTTCATCAACTCCAGGCCGGCGAGGTCCGGCAAGCGCAGGTCGAGCACCACGCAGTCGAAGCGCTCGCGTTCCAGCTCTTGCAACGCCTCTTGCCCAGAGCCCACGGCGATCGTCGAGACCTCGCCGTTGCCGATCAGTTCCACGATGCTCTGGCGCTGGACCGGGTCGTCTTCCACCACGAGCAAGCGCTTGACCCGCCGCTCCAAGAACTCCTGAATGCGCCCGACGGCGTCACCGATCCCCTTTCTGTCCACCGGCTTGCCCAGCACGGCGATGGCGCCGTTCTCGAGCCCGCGCCGTTCGAAAGCCTCGCCCGCGGAGATGATGTGCACGGGTATGTGCCGCGTCTTGGGATCATGCTTGAAGCGATCGAGCACGAACCAGCCGTCCATGTCCGGCAAGCCCAGATCGAGGGTGATGGCGTCCGGTTTGATTTCCTTGATCAGTTCCAACGCCGCGCTGCCTGTGGTGGCGAGCACGCCCTTGAAGCGATGCTCCCGTGCGGTCTCGAGCAGGGTGCGGCCGAACACGGCATCGTCCTCCACGATCAAGAGCACGCGGTCGCCGGACACGATGTGCTCGCGGTCATCCGCGATCCGGACTCCGTCGGAGGGCGAGCGGCTCGAGGTCCGCCGGTACGATGCCGGCTCCGGCAACGCCAGCGGCGGCGGCATGTTCTGCTTGGGCGCGACTCTGGGCAAATACAGCGTGAAGGTGCTGCCGTGCCCGGGCGAGCTTTCGACACGAATTTCCCCTCCCAAGAGGGTTGCGAGCTCGCGGCTGATGGCGAGGCCGAGCCCCGTACCGGCGTAGCGCCGGTTGCTCGCGCCGTCCGCTTGCTGGAACGCCTCGAAGATGATCCGGTGTTGATCGGCCGGAATTCCGATGCCTGTGTCCGCGACAGCAAAGGCGAAGAAGCCTTCACGGTCCGGCGCAGGCCGCACACTGAACACGACGCGGCCCGCTTCCGTGAACTTGAAAGCGTTCGCCAGCAAATTGCGCAATACCTGGCGCAGGCGCTTGGCGTCGGTGCGCAGGCTTGGCGGCAGCGCCGGATCGATCAACACCTCGAAGCTGAGACCGCGGTCCTTGGCGAGATGTTGGAA
>JAYWEH010000164.1:0-5422 GCA_043780025.1 Deltaproteobacteria bacterium | reverse complement strand
CCGCACAGGTCCTTTCAGCGATCGCACAGAGGTCTTTCACCACGCTGCGACGATTTTCTGACTCAAGCTGCCGGGCGGGGGACCGTTCCGGCTGGAAGTGCAGGCCTCCACGCGAGTGCGCAGGACACCACCGACCGCCGGTGCATTGCGGAACACTGTACGGCGCTTCGCCGCGGCGCTCTCCTGCTGCTGTGCGTTGAGCGTGGCCCCGAGCTCCGCTGGCGAGGATTGGCCCGAGAGCGACGGTGCGGAGAAGGAGGAGGCGGTCCTGGTCGGGTCGTCGTCTTTTGCGCAGCCGTTCGGCTTCATCATCGAGCGCGAGCTCGAGCGCTGGGGGTACGACGTGACCCGCAAAGGTGTGCCCAGCGCGGGCCTGGCCCGCCCGGACTATCACGATATGAACCAGGTGCTGGACGCGCTGCCGATCGGGCCGAATACGGCCGCGGTATTCGTCTACCTGGGGGTCAACGACGCCCAGGCGCTCTGGCTCCACCCGCATGAGCGTGACGCGTCCGGACAAACTTCGGTGCCATTCGCGAGCACCGCCTGGGACGCGGTCTATCTGCAGCGCACGCGCGATTTCTACGACCGGATCTGCAAGCGCGGAGCCCAGCGCGCTATCGTGCTCTTGCCGGTAGACGTGAATCGAGCGGGTCTGAGTCAGAACCTGGAAAAGATCCGCAGTCTGCAGGTGCAGGCCGCCGCCCAGACGAGCTGCGGCGTCACCCTCTCTACCGCCGGAGACGCCGGCCATTTCGAGGTGAACGGCGTCGCGACTCGGCTCCCCGACGGCTTTCACATGAGCTCACGGGGAGCACAGCTGGTCTGGGATCGCGTCCGGAGCCAGGTTCAGGGCTTGCTCGAGCACGCGCGCTGACATACCTCTGAGCCACGGCTCGGGCCATGAAGCCCGAGTCGCTGTGCCTATGTCGTTTTCCGTCTCGCGCGGCCCGCGCCGCATCGTTTGCCTCACCGAGGAGCCGACCGAGATCCTGTATCTGCTCGGCGAAGGCCACCGCATCGTCGGCATCAGCGCCTACACGGTGCGTCCGCCCGAAGCGCCGCGCGACAAGCCGGTGGTGTCGGCGTTCATCGGCGGCAGCGTCAAGAAAATCAGCGCGCTCTCGCCGGATCTAGTGCTTGGCTTCTCGGACATTCAAGCGGATCTGGCCAAGCAGCTCATCCAGGCCAATCTGCCGGTATTGATCTTCAATCAACGCAGCGTGCAGGAGATCCTCGACGTGATCGTCGACCTCGGGCGCCTCGTCGATTGCAAGGCTCGCGCAGAGGCACTGGTGGAAGGTTACGTGCGGCGGCTCGAGGCCATGGCGGCAGCAGCGGCGCTTCGCCGCGTGAAGCCGCGCGTCTATTTCGAGGAGTGGGACGACCCGATGATCACGGCTATCCAGTGGGTGAGCGAGCTGATCGAGATCGCCGGAGGGGTCAACGTGTTCGCGGAGCGCTCGCTCGGCAAGCTGGCGAAGGAGCGCTTCGTCAGCGCCGAGGAGGTGGTGCGAGCGGATCCCGAGCTGGTGTTTGCCGCGTGGTGCGGCAAGGCTTTTGATCGCGACGCCTTCGAAGGGCGGCCCGGGTTCGCAGGGCTGACAGCGGTGCGGCGAGGCTCGGTGCACGAGGTGCCGGCGGAGATCATCCTTCAACCGGGGCCCGCGTGCCTGACGGACGGCTTGGACTTCTTGACCGCGAGGATTACAGCCGAGTTTCCGTAGACTCGGCGGCGGCGTGCGCGAATTGCCAGGATAGCTCACCGAGCTCGAGCGCGAGCTCCGTGTGAACGGCCCGCCCTTGCCCGACTCGGGCATGAACGCGCTGCACGGCACTTGGGTCGAGGCGTGCCAATACCTGCTCGTCCGCGCCGTTCAGCTCCAGGCTGCCGTCGCGGAGCTCGCGCACGAGGGATAGCTGATGGCCTGCCTCATCCAGAATCTGAAATGCGCCATCGCCCAGGCTGCGGCAATACACGATCAGCTCGAGCTGCCCCGCACGGCGCACTTCGAGCCGTAGCGTGGCCGGGTCCGCCGTGGCCACGCGCGTGACGGTGCGACCGTCGGGGCCCGCTTGCACGGGGTTCTTACCCGTCCAGAACTCGACCGAGTTGAGCACCAGTGCGTCTGCGAGGGCGAACAGCCCGTACACCGGGATGATGGACAACCCAAGAAAGACGAGCCACTTGACCCATTTGTTGTCGAGGTCGTCGTTCCACTCCCACAGGTTGCGGATGGCGTTGAAGCTGCCGAAGCAGCCCGATAGCAGCAGGCACGCGCCGCCCCCGAGCACGAGCCTGCGTCCGAACCGAGCAGATGGATGAGTGAGCTTCATGTCGCCTCCGATGGAGTGCGATCGTACTCGCTTCGAGCGGCAATGTCGATGGAGCGCGGAGAGCCCTCGACCCCCGCGTCTTCCATGAAAACGCGAGACTGATGCGCGATCCCGCGCCGGATCTTCTCCGGGGTTGCGACAAACTGGCTGCCAGTGCCCTTGCAGATGCCGACTATCGATTGTCGCTCTGCGCCAACGGAGAAGCGGTTACGGTGGCGAGCGGACTCGAGGCTGAGCGAATGACATCCAAATACGGCGTGCCGCTACCCCTCGAGACCTACCAGGGCTGGCCGTTGCGTGTCGGCGACTTCGCGGCGCACGGCAAGCGCGAAGGGCTGGTCGCGGCGAACGACGCGGTGCTCGTCTGGAGCGGGGGCGCGAGCGACGTCACGTTGCAGGCCAGGCCGTATCGATACGTGATCGAGCGGCGGATCGAGCGAGCCAAATCGCTGCTCAGAGCCCGTCGTCGTCCATCGCCGAGGTCGCCATGTTGCGGGTTCGCCTCGCAAGCTCACCTGAACAGCGCGTTCAAGGCGAGAACCGGCGTCACGCCGGGCGTTTACCGAAAACGCTAGCGTTCAGCGAGAAACGCACGGCAAACTCAGAGCCGGCAATATTCCGGTGGGATACAGGGCTTAGGGCGCTCCGATCGGGCGGGCTTCCTGCGTATCGTGACCGCCAGGGTGTTGCCGTCAAAGGGCACACCGAGCGCGACGTAGCTCGACCGGTCGAGCTCGAAGCCCAGCTTCCTGCCAAAGGCTTCAAAGGGCAGCTGCACGACATGCTGGCAGCTGGACGCGCCGGGCCGCTTCGCGGCGTTCGCGTTCACCGGCAGCCCCTGCGCGCTCACGGAGACAGCACCAATCTGCTCGCAACCGGATCCGAGCAACTCGAGCGTCACCCGTTGCTCAGCAGTCCGCTCGATCCGCACCGCGCGCTCCGAAGCGCTCCACGCCACCTCGACTCGATGAAACGGCAACGGCGGCTCGAGCTCGGCGCGCACGGAGAGCGGCACTGCGCCAAACGTGCTCGCGAATTCCTGGCCAACGTTGCTCGTGCGGTCGCAGAAGCGCTCGAGCGGCCAGCTGCGCTGCAGCTTGGCCGCGTCGCCCGCGCGAAGGATCGAGATGCGGGTCTGGGCTGCCGGCAGAGCCAGATCGCATTCGATGCTGAGCGGTGGTGGGCTCACCGCGGGCGTGAGGGGTTCGCGCCGGACACTGGTCAAAACCTCGTTCGTTCGTTCGCGCTCCGACAGAGGAACCAGGATCCACACGGTCGTGAGCGCGAGCAGCGCTCCCAGAGCCCAGCCGCGGGCTCGTAGCGCCTTTGACACGAATGACGTGGGAGCGGGCCGCAACGCGGCGGCAAGCTCCAGGGCCGTTGCGAAACGCGCGCTGGGGTCCTTGTTCAAGCAACGCATCACGGCCCGGTCGAGCGCGACCGGTACCGCTGGATTTTCGGAGGAGGGCGGAGCAGGCTCATCCGCGGCGATCGCCGCGGACAGTGCCGATAGAGATTGGGCGTTGAACGGTCGGCGCCCCGTCGAGAGCTCATACAGCACGACGCCCAGCGACCAGATGTCCGTGCGCGCGTCGACGTCTTTGCTTTCCTTGATCTGCTCCGGCGACATGTACGCTGGCGAACCCAGGATCGAGTGCTCCTGCGTCAGCGCATGGCTCTCCTCCGAGGCCACTTCGGAGAGGCGCTTGGAGATGCCGAAATCGAGGACCTTGATGCAGACGCTGCCATCCAATCGGCGGGTGACGAAGAGATTGCTGGGCTTCAGATCGCGATGCACCACCCCGGCGGCGTGCGCCTCCGAGAGCGCGCTGCAGATCTGCACGGCGTATTCGACGACCAGGCCCGGGCTCAGCGTGCCGCGGCGCAGCACGCGCGCGAGGTCTTCGCCCGACAGGTGTTCCATGACAATAAAAGGAGTGCCGACCTCCGTGCGTCCAAAGTCGAAGACGCGCGCGGTGTGTTCGCTGCGCAGTTGTGCGCTGATCTTCGCCTCGCGCAGAAAGCGCGGCGCGGCTTCCGGCAAGGCAGACTGCAGCACCTTGATCGCCACCAGTTGCCCGAGCTCCCCATGCCGGGCGGCGAAGACGGTGCCCATCGCGCCGCGGCCGAGCACACCTTCGATCCGATACTTGCTCGCCAGCATCTCGCCTGGTCTGGGCAAGCTCACCCCGGTTTCCGCGGGACGGTCCTCCGTGTCTTCGAGCGCACAGGCGGCCGCCGCCACCAGGTTCTGACACGCGGAGCACTCCGCGAGGTGCGCCTCCACGTCAGGGTGCTGATCGAGCAGCAATTGTCCACCAATGAGCGCCGCCAGCGTCTCCTGCTCGGGACAATCGGAAGTTCGCGGAGTCGGCACCCTTACTATCCAATCATTGGTCAGTGGCCGCGCGAACCTGACAGCACCGCACGTGGAAACATTCGCACGGGCACCGGTAGGACTTGTAGCCAGCATTTTTCGACGAATAATGTCACTCATGTCAATGACAGGCTCGCTCGCTGGTGTTTTTCGCGAAGCAGCAGGATTGGGGGAGCCACCGGTGGGCTCTGACCTGGAGTTGCAGATCGATGCTTATGTTGCAGCGGCGCGTGCGACATGGCCCGAGTTTGGCGTCCCCCCGTTGGATTTTGCACGCTACTTGGGGCAGCGTTCGCAGGAAGGTCGGCTGCCACCGCTGCAATACGCAGGCGATCTTTGGCTCGCCTGTGCCTGCGTTCAGGGCGCGGCCCTGGCTTTGCGGTGTTTTCAGGCCGAATACGCGCCTGTGGTGAAGCGGCTGCTCACTCGGCGCGGCGCCACGCATGACATGGCTGCGGACGTGCAACAGCAGCTCGCGGAGCGCTTGCTGGTGGCCGATCCGAAAGCGGGTCGGCACGCAAAGATAGCCGATTACAAAGGCTTGGGGCCGTTGCGCAGCTGGGTCGCCACCGCCGCGGCGATGACACTCGTGACGTTGCAACGCGCGCAGGGCCAGCGCCGCGAGCACCCAAAGCCGATTGAAGAGCACGCCTGGCTCGGCTCGACGGATCCCGAGCTCGAATACCTCAAGCAGCGTTACGCGCCCGA
>JAYWEH010000163.1:0-5438 GCA_043780025.1 Deltaproteobacteria bacterium | reverse complement strand
TCCAGCTCGACGACCGTGGCCGCGCGAGCGAGCGGCTCCGCCAGCCGATCAATCTGATGTTTGCTCAGGCCGAGTTCGCCTTGAAGCCGCCGCGAGCGCAGTTCTGGCGCGCAGTCGAGCAGCCAGGCGGGGCTCAGCCAGGCGCCCTCACTCCGTAAGCGCCGGGCGGGGGAGTGGAGCTGCTCGAAGCGAGCCCGCAGCAGAATTTCATGCAGGACTCCGAGCTCGCGAACCGCGCCGTCTGCGCTGCCGCTGGCCTGGAGGGCCAGTTGCCTCGACACGTCGACGGTCTGTCGCATCAACCCCTCGCTGAACGATTGCTGGCGCAACAGCTCGAAGGGCTCATCGACGTCGCTGAAGCACCGGATCTCGGGTGCGGTTACGCGTTCGAGCAGGCGCTGAAACAGTTCGCCGGGAGGCGTCACGCCGACCGAGTCGAGGCGGGGTGCCCGGCCTGAGGCTTCCAGCAGCGCGGCGAAAGCGAGCCCCGTCAGCAGCCGCACAAACTCCGCGTGCAACCGCTCGGGCACTCCGCCGGCGCTACTACCCGAATACTCGCGGGCGAAGCCGTCGAGCACACCCCTCAGGTGACCCTGCCACTCGCTCGGAGCCGACCTGCACGGCCCCCCTGGTGCGGCCGACACCGTCTGTGAGATCACGGACACAGCGCGCTCGAGGCTCGAAGATACAGCGCGCTCGAGGCTCGAAGACACAGCGCGCTCGAGGTCACGGGTACAGCATGCTGCGGGCTAGACACACAGCGCCATGGGCCCGCTCCGCTACGGGCGGTCGCCCTTGTCTTTGGGAGTACCCAGGATCAGGACCATGGGTATCAGACCGATGGCCACGATCAGAAAACCCACGATGGCAAGCAGGTTTACGAAGGGATTATGCACCCTATGAAAGGTACTAGGCGAGCACGGGCGGGCAAGAGGAAAATTCGATTGCTCGCTAACTGGGTCAGACGCGGGTTGTGCTATACGCTAGCCGCGCCTCACAGGGGCTCGGATAAAAATGCTGGACGAAGTCTTGGACGACCTGGGGCAAGCTATCGAGAAAGCGCAAGCGTCGCTCAAACGCGACCTCGGCAAGCTCCGGACGGGTCGAGCCCACGCGGGCATGCTGGATAGCATTCGCGTCGAATACTACGGCCAGGTAACCCCCCTCCCGCAGATGGCCACAGTCGCCGTGCCGGAGCCGCGCATGCTCACGGTCAAGCCGTGGGACAAGGATCAGATCAAGGTGGTCGAACGCGCGCTCCGGGAGAGCGATCTCGGCCTCAATCCTCAGGTCGACGGCCAGGTGATTCGCGTTCCGATCCCGCCCCTGACCGAGGAGCGCCGGCGTGACCTGGTGAAGATCGCCAAAAAGACGGCGGAGGATTGTCGCGTCTCGATTCGTAAGGCTCGACACGACGCCATCGACCTACTTTCGGAGCTCAAGAAAGACGGCGGCGCCAGTGAGGATGACGTGGAACGGGCCAAGAAGAAGGTCGAAGAAATCGTCAGTGGTGCGGGTCAGGTCGTCGACGGTATCGTGCAGACAAAGGAACGAGACATTCTGGCCTTATGAGAAGGCCCTCATGTGACGACCTTCATGGAAGGCACCTGTACGACGTCGAGTGTGGTTATGATTCAGGCCTTTTGGTCGGCCTGTGTTGACAAGATTGACCAGGGGTGATTGGGTTTCAGCAGGGCGCGGGTTATGGCTGTTTGTGGCGATAAACTGCGTGTGGTTTGAACAGCGTGTCAGAGCAGCCTAGACCGGGAGTATCGCTTCGGGCGCTTGGGGTGGGCATCACCGACGTGGGCCTCCAGCGCGATCACAACGAGGACACGTTCGCGGTTCTCGCGGAGCATGCGTTATTCGTTGTCGCCGACGGCATGGGTGGGCATCGCGCCGGTGATGTAGCGAGCCGCCTGGCGTCCGAGTCCATCTTGGACTTTTTTCAACGCACCGCCGGTGAAGAAGTCACCTGGCCTTTCCATTTCGATTCCGGCTTGTCCGAGAGCGAAAATCGGCTGCTCACGGCTATTCGATTGGCCAATCGCCAGATCTACGAGCACAGCCTCAAGTCGCAGGACTTGCGCGGCATGGGCACGACAGTGGTGGGCGCATTGTTCAACTCGGACACGCGCAAGATGTACGTGGGGCACGTCGGTGACAGCCGCGCCTACGTCATCCGCGACGGGCAGATTGCTCAGCTCACTCGCGATCATTCGCTGGTGAATGACTATTTGAAGGTCATGCCGGACATGCCGGAAGACCAGCGCAGCGAACTGCCCAAGAACGTGATCACGCGCGCGCTCGGCATGCAGGAGGTCGTCGAGGTCGATCTGCTGGCTCACGAAACCAAGCTGGGCGACACGTTCGTGTTGTGCTCCGATGGCCTCAGCGGGATGATTTCGGACGCCGAGATACTTCAGGCGGCCACGCAGAACGGTGATCTCTCGGCGGCGTGTCGGCGCCTGGCGGCGCTGGCCAATGAACACGGCGGCGAAGACAACATCACCGCGGTTGTCGTCCGCATCGTCGCGGGAGACGGTGCGTCGCTCGAGCCGGGGGAGCTCCGGAGCGGCAGCACGACTGAGCCGGGGCCGGCGCTCGCTCTCAATTTACCCTGAAACTGTTACCCTGAAACTGGTGCCAGGAGCCTGTCCCCTCAGGATGCGCCCCTCAGGATGCGCCCCTTAGGATAGGGCACCTCGAGACGAGCCTCGTACGGAACGAGCTCATCCGACGATCTAACTGGCTCGCTCAGCGAGCGCAGTTTTCGAGGATCAGCCCGCCGGTCCCGGTGCAGGCCTGCCCTGGGGAACGAGCCTGGAGCATGTTGGGGCACAACAGGCTCGTGATCCACACGGCGCCAGCCAGCGCCTCCTTCACCGTGACGGTGCAGTTGTCCTGGGCGAGCTCGAGACCGCCGCTGTTGGCTTGGAGATTGACGTCCAGCGCCCCGCCGGCAGCCTCCGAGAGTTGACCCTCGGCGATGAGGTTCCCAATGGCTCCGGCCGAGAATTCAAACTCGACATCGAACACATCAGGCATGCCGGCCGCGGCTGCGACCCGACAGGACACCAGATCAGCGCCGTCAGCGACGCGCGCGGGCTGACCCGCGGGGGCCTTGCCGTTCGTCGTGATGATCGTGCGCGCTTCCTCGGGATACTCGAAAATATCGCCTGATGGGCACGTGCCTCCGAGGGGAGTGCCCAGCGTTAGCCAGACGGCGGCTTGAGGTGGCGGAGCCTCTTCGTCGCTGCAGGCGACGGACGAGATCACGAGTCCAACCCAAGCGCACCCAGTTGCGATCCGTCGGACGCGAGACTTCGTTATCGCGTAGCTCGGGTGACCTTCAGCATGGGCGATGCCCGGGCTGGAGAAGTTTCGTGGGAGGGCGCCTCGCAGATTGTGAGAACGATGCGGCAAGCCGGAACTCCGTGCAATGTGAAGAGAAGGGACGCTAATTCAGTCTTCCCGACAGGCCAACATACAATTGCCAACACATAATTTGAAAGCGGGGTGAGTGACGGGAATTGAACCCGCGACACCTGGAGCCACAGTCCAGTGCTCTACCACTGAGCTACACCCACCATGACGTAGCATCGGCCTATAGGCCTAACCTCTGCATCGCGCACACTGCTAGCACAGTCTGCTGGTACCCTGCGCAGAAATCTGGGGCTGGTCGTTAATGAAGTGATCCTCGCACCGTCGCGCCCGCCACCTTCACGGCGCGTGCTCGCCGGCCGTAAACCGGGCTAGGGTATTTCAAGGCGGGGATCACCCCCGCACGGCGCGACGGGGACGAAGGGGTTCGAGCGGTATGCGTTGGAAGATAATCATCGTCAATTCCACCATTCTGGTCATCGTCGGTCTTTTGTCGTTCGTTCTCGTCAAGTCGAGCCTGGACGGCGTGCTGTCGAGCCGCAGCCAGCGCCGCTCGGACGCCGAGCGGGCCGTGAGATCTGCCAACTTGCAGCTCGAATTGGACAGCCTAAGGCTCGAGCGCTGGCTGGCCGGGCGAGCTGCGGACGAAGAAGTGAGCGGGGTCTTCGCGGGAGGCACGTCACAAGCGCGCGGCGAAAACGCCAGCAATCAGGCGAAGCGCCTGCGCGACGCCGCCATCAAGAGCCCAGCGCTCGGCGCCCTGTCGATCCCGATGCTGTTGTTCATCGACGCCCGCGGCATCGTGATCGGTCGCAACGACTCGAGCCAGATGCGTGGCGAGGATCTCGCCCGCGCGTATCCTTCAATTGCCGCAGTGCTCGAGTCCGGTGCGACGAGCAGCCAGGTCTGGTTCAATCGGCAGCGCTCGGAGCAGTTGCTCGTGAGCTATGCACCCGTGCGCGGGGAGGGGGGCATCGTTATCGGTGGCTTGATCGCCGGTACTCCTCTCAACGATGAACGGCTCAGCGCCATCAGCCGGGTGACGAGCGGTCAGGCGCTGACGGTCGGCGTCGCGGGGCCCGCTGATGGCGTGGAAGTCATCGCCGAGGGGTCCCTGTCCGGGCAGCGATCCGTGTTCGAAGCGATTCGCCAGCAGGCCGTGTTGAGTCGAGCCGCGTCTTCGCTCAAGAGCGGACTCGCGATCTTTGACGACGCTTCTGCTGTCTATGCCGCAGAGCCGCTGCGCGGATACGGTGGGGCTCAGGTGATCATGGTCGCGGGGCTGTCGCAGTCGCTCGTGCCCAGCGTCGCCGGTCTGTTGTGGCCCATCTTCGCGGTGAGCTTGCTCGGTATCTTGCTCGTCGTTGGCGGTGGCACGCTGCTCGGCAACTACATCTCCCAACCCATCTCCGATCTCGAAGAAGGCCTGCTCAGCGTGATCAATGGTCGAACCAACCACCGCTTCGATCTCGAGCATGCCGAACTCGGCGGCCTCGTCTCTCGGATCAATTCATTGCTCAACGCGTTCATGGGTGTTCCAGAAACGGACGCGGATGGCCGTACGTCGCAACCTCCCGGTGCCCCCTACCGCGAGGCTGAAGGCCCCTGAAACAGGTCCCCGGGCGCTCTACTGGCAGAGCGGTCCGAGTTTTCTCGGGTCGCTTGTGATTTGACGGGCTAAAGTCTACGACCCGGTGAACGCTTCGGCCGTGGGCCGAGTTTCTGCGGCCTCGGCGCCGCACACGTTCGAGAGCGGGCGCGCAGCCGCCCGAAGAGTCAAGATCATGGGCCTGTTCGACCTGTTCAGCAAGAAAAGCGGCGGCGAGTCAAAGTCAAAAGACGGAAGCTCGCGGGACATGGCGCGCCTCTCGCGCCTCGTCAGCAACAAGATGTCGCAAAACTACGATCGCCAGGAAGCGATCGAGCAGTTGGCAAAGCTTGCCAACGCCGAGGGCGCCAAGGCGCTGCTGCGTCGGTTTGATTTCAGCATGGAGCCTTCGATCGTCGACCAGGACGAGAAGGAAGCCGCAGCGGCGGGCATCGCAGCAGCGGGC
>JAYWEH010000162.1:0-5440 GCA_043780025.1 Deltaproteobacteria bacterium | reverse complement strand
GCTGAAGTACAAGTAGCCCGCGCCGGCGAGGAGCGCGCCCGCGCCCAGGCCGAGGCCCAGCGAGACGTTGTCGAGGGCGGTGATGTCGCCCTGCAGGGCTGCGTTGCTGGCCACTGCGTCGCGTCGGTCCTGATTTTCTGGCATGACCTCGATCGCAGTCCTGTTTCGCTCCCATGCGGAGTAGCGATTGTTGGCGTGGACGAGCACGCCCAACGCTGCCGCACCGCAAGCCAGCGCTCCACCTGCAGCCACGTAGGACCACGTCCGTCGGCCATCGCCTGCGTCTTCGGTGGCTGAGTCTCGAGACGCCCCGGCCAGATCGATCCAAAGTAGGGTGGTGCCAGTGGCCTGGACATCGATCAGACGCGACCAGGTGGAGAAGCTAGGATGTTCCACCACCAGCCAGTGCCGGCCTGGGACGAGCGCCTGACCCGTGAAGGGGACCCCGTCCAGTGTTTGCCGAGTCCCGGCTTGGTCGACGCGGAGCTCGAGGCTCCCGCGCAGAGGGGAGCTGCTCGGGGAGAGCGAACAGGGCAACGTCGCGGCGTCGCTCACGCCAGCGAGATCGATGCGTTGCGGCGCGTAACCGGGCCGCGACAGCTCGAGCACGCGGGCGCTCGAGGCGACGCGCGCGGACACCTTGCTGGGGCCGCCCGCGGTCTGGGCCAGCAGAGCGCCATCCACGGAGATGCGCACGTCGGGAATGGGACAGGCGACTTGAAAGGCTCGCGAGCGCGGGCCTTCCTCGAGCAGCGCGATCTGCAACGGGGTCGCCTGCGCCGACGTGATCGCGACAACGGTGGCTCGAGGCAGGTGGCCGGGTGCGCGCAGCACGAGCTCGTGCTTGCCCGCGTCCAGCACGATTTCGCCGTTGGCGGGCACGGGCGCGGCGCCGTCAATGGATACGAGTGCACTCTCGGGCGTCACGCTGAGCTCGAGGCGCCCGAGCTTTTGCTGCTCGAGTTCAATCAGCTCGGTGATGCGCGCGCGCCGTTCAGGGCCGAGCTCAGTTCCGGCTTCGAGCAAGCAGCGTTCGAAGGCTGCGATGGCGCTCGAGGATTGGCCTAGCGCTACGTGCGACAGCCCGAGGTTGTATGAAACTGAATGGTGTGGAGAGAGCTGATGGGCTCGTTCGAAATCGAGCACGGCCAGCGCAAATTCCTTGCGATCCGCATGCGCGAGGGCGGCTTCGAAGTGCCGCGCCGCCGCTTGCGCCGCGGTCTCTGCCGGGGCGGGCGTCTCTGCCGCGTTTGCTTCGGTGACCGCGTCTACGTCGGTGGCCGGTGTGGGCTGTGCCCACGCTAGTTGGGGCGACAGACCGTAGCTGATCGTCGCGATCGCGCTGAGGAGCCAGCGAGGACACCGCCCAGTCGGAGGACGCGCTCTCACTCGGCTTTCCGGTACGGGTTGTCGCGCTCGAAATCAGCGTCTTTCCGCTGCGCTTCAGGTTTGGGAACGGCCTGCGGCGCTGCCAAGGGGGACGCCGCTGCAAACCCTCTCGGGACGCTGGGCTTCGGGGTTCGTGCCGTTGCTAGACGGATGCGTTGCGCTTCCGAGTCGTGCGCCCCCACTGCTCTGTTGGAGGCGGCCACAGGCACGGCCTGCTCGTGTGACGGCGGGTTCGCTAACGGCTGTGTCGACATGGGCTGAGCCGACATGGGCTGAGCCGACATGGGCTGCAGAGCGACCCGCTCTTCTACGACGAGCGTTTCCATGGCCGCCGCCGAGCCGATCGACGCCGCCAAACCCTGTGGTTCCTCGCTCGCGACCGCGGAGGTAGCCGGGTCGACGACGGGCAGCTTTTGTGTCAGCACCAGTGCGAGGGTCGCGCCGATCGCCCCGGCGCCGAGCGCGCACGCGAGCGTGAGTGCCCAGGTCGGCCCCTTCGGGCGCTCCCTTTCCACAGCGCGTGCAGCCGTCGACGAAAATGCCCGCTCGGATCCCGCTCCGGTGTCGTCACCCGACAGCCGGTTCGACGCTTCGATGGCCGACCCGGTGAAGCGCTCGAGCGTCAGCTCGAGCTCGCGGGCGCTCTGAAAGCGTGCGGCAGGATCGCGCTCGAGCGCGCGGTGCACGCAATGGACGATGGCCGGCGGCAGGTCGGGCCGGAGCTCGCCGAGCGGCCGCGGATCTTCCTCCAAGATCTTGTACATCAGCGTGGGCGGCGTAAGCGCGTCGAAGACCTTCGCGCCAGCGAGGCATTCGTACAAAATCGCGCCGAGCGCGTACACGTCAGCGCGCTCATCGACGTCGGCCTCTCCGCGAATCTGTTCCGGCGCCATGTACGCCAGCGTCCCGACGATGGCGCCGGTGGACGTGGAGGGCGCAACGGAGGTGGCGATCGAGGCTTCGCAAACCTTGGCCACACCAAAATCCAGCACCTTGCATTGTTCTCGCTCGCCATCCCGGCAGACGAACAAGTTGGAGGGCTTGAGGTCTCGGTGCAAGACCCCGAGGGCGTGTGCCGCGCTGGTGCCTCGACACGCGCCCACCAGGAGACTTGCCGCGCGAAACACCGGCAGAGGCCCTTCTCGCATCAATAGAGCGTGAAGGTTCTCCCCTTCCAGATACTCCATGACCAAATACGGCGTGCCGCGCCAGGTGTCGTAGTCCAGCACCTGCACGGTGTGAGGGCTCTGCAGCCGGCCACCGAGCTTCGCTTCTTGCCTGAAGCGCTCCAAGATCGTCGCCGAGTGGCAGTGTTCCTGCCGCAATACTTTCAGCGCGAAGCGGCGACCCACCTGGATGTGCTCCACCACATGCACACTACCGAGGGCCCCCTCGCCGATGCAGGCGATCACGCGATAGCGCCCCGAGAAGACCTCTCCCTCGAGATCTGGCCTGGTCCGTTCCAATTTCGCGCGAGCCACCCTGCTATCCAAACAAAGCTATCCGAGACGGGCGAGGAATCAAGCCTCGCCGCGAAGGCTGCGCTTTCGGTAGCGCTGCACGTCGATGCCGAGAGCCAACATTTGGCGGTAGGCGCGCGAACGCGAGATGCCGAGTTGCTTCGCCGCGCGTACCACGTTGCCGTCATGATCGTTCAGAGCGGCGACGAGGGCGTTCGACTCCTGATCGCGCACCGATCCGGGTTCACATTGGGGCGGTTCCGTCCGCCGGCTCGACGGTCTGTTGGTTCCGGGCTCGGACCTCGAGGGGGCCGGGGTGAGGCCCGAGTCGAGCGCGTCGGCCAATTGATCCAGGCCGAGCTGCGTGCGGTGCCCGTGCAAGACGCTCAGCCGCTTCGCAAACGTCTCGAGCTCCCGGACGTTGCGCGGCCACTCGTGCAAGCACAGCGCCTCGAGCAAGCTCGCGCGTAGCTCCGGCGGTCGTCCGCCGAAACGTTGAGCCAAGAAATGGCGAAACAGGAACGGGATGTCTTCACGCCGGTCGCACAGCGGAGGCAAGGTGACCTGGTAGCCGTTCAAGCGCGCATACAGGTCTTCGCGGAACGTGCCCGCCATCACGGCTCCCTCGAGCGGTGCCTGTGAGGCCACCACCACACGCAGATCCACGCGCACGGGGCGGGTGTCACCGACCGGAGTGAATTCGCGCTCCTGCAACACCCGCAAAAGGCGGCTCTGAATCGAGGGGCGCAGCTCCGGCACCTCGTCGAGAAATAGGGTTCCTCCGTCCGACGCTCCGATGTAACCGATCTCGCTGCGCTCCGCGCCCGTGAAGGCGCCCCGCCGGTGGCCGAAAAGCTGGCTTTCGATCAGCGACTCCGGCAAGGCTGCGCAGTTGATCGCGACAAATCGCCCGCTGCGCCCGCTGTAGTGGTGCAACGCGAGCGCCACGCCCTCCTTGCCCGTCCCTGTTTCTCCCTGGATGATCACGGACAGGTCCGAGCTGGCGACGCGGCGCAGCTGGCTCAGGTGCGCCGCCAGGGTGTGCCCGCCCCAAAATCCCGGGCCCAGCTCGGAAAAGCTGAAATCGATACCGCCACCCGCGTCACGGACGATGGCGAGGGCCTCGCCAATCCGGATCAGAGAGCCTGGTTCCAGTAGGGTTTTGTCGAAGCGCTCCCCGTTGTGGTAGCTGCCATTGCGACTTTGCAAGTCCTCCGCGACGAGCAGCGGCCCGTTGCGCCGGATCAAGAGGTGTCGGCGAGACACCTGGCCGGCGTCCACCACGATGTCCGAGTCGAGGGAGCGACCGATCACCGCGTCCCCCCCGATTTCCGTGAATTTAGGCGCGGCTGGCTGCTCCGGTTGCCCCGCCGCGATCAAAACCGAGTCCGGATAGACCCACAACAACCCTAGCCGGGTCTTGTGCGTCGCCCCCATGGTGTCAGACGCCGGGACCGTACTGTCGTCCATTGTCATTCTCAAAAAGAGAACGAGTGTAGTCTGCCCGATCGGCGGACGCACCTGGATAAGCTTTTCTGCCCGCCGCCCCGGCGCCCGCCGCCTGCCGCCGTGGCCCAGGTCACGGTCATGAAACGGAGCGGGGGTCCAGTCGAGCTGGCACCCGGACCGGCGCCGCCCTAAGATCGTCCCATCATGGTTGACAGCGAGGCTAAAAGTCCGCCTGCCGGACACAATCCTTTGTTGGAGCTCGGCTTCAACATCCCCTTTGAGGCCATTGCGCCCGAACACGTCGAGAAGGCGGTGCAGGCCCTGTGCAGCCAGGCTGTGGCCAACATAGAGGCCATCGAGTCGAACGGCGAATCTCCCATTTATGCTACAACGCTCGGCGCCCTCGACACGGCGAGTGAAGCCCTCGAGGTCGTGATGACCGTCGTCGGACACCTCGAGAGCGTCGTCACTTCGCCGGAGCTGCGCGAGGTGTATAACCGCGTCCGCCCAGAGGTCAGCGCGTTTTACGCCAGCATCCCGCTGCGGCCGAAGCTGTGGCAGCGGCTGAAGGCCTACGCCGGCACTGCGGACGCGGCAGCGCTCCAGGGAGCCCAGCGTCGTTTCCTCGAAAAGACCCTGGAGCAGTTCCGGCGGGAAGGCGCAGACCTCGGAGAATCGGACAAGCGAAGGCTCGAGGCCATCAGCCGCGAACTCGCCGAGCTGACCTCGAAATTCAGCCAAAACGTCGTGGACGCCACCGCTGCTTTCGAGCTGTACGTCGAGGACGAGGCCCGGCTCGCGGGGCTACCGGAAGCCGCCCGCCAGCGGGCTCAGGCCGACGCCCAGGCCCACGGGCGTTCAGGTTATCGATTCTCCTTGCAAGCCCCGAGCATGATTCCGCTGCTCACCTATGCGGATGACGCCGAGCTGCGCCGCGAGGTCTACATGGCGTCGGAGTGCCGCGCGAGCAGCGGTGAGCGGGACAATACTCCGCTGATCCGCCGCATCATCGAGTTGCGTCGCGAACAAGCGACGCTGCTCGGCTTCGCGAATTTCGCGGATCTGGTGCTGGCTGATCGGATGGCGAAGAATTACTCGGCTGCGCGGCGCTTCGTGGATGACCTGGCCGTGCGTTGCCGCCC
>JAYWEH010000161.1:0-13035 GCA_043780025.1 Deltaproteobacteria bacterium | reverse complement strand
GTGCGTACGCCGGGCTCAGACCGCGGCCTTCGGACAGCTCCACCAGCGTGTTGCCCGGCAGGCTGCTCACCACCACGTCCGCGCCGAGCGTCTGCTCGGCGCCGCCGAGCACCACCCCCGCGACGCGGCCGCGCCGGAACACGAAGCCTTCCGCCCTTTCGTTGAGCTCGCAGCTGCCTCCATGCGCCTGGATGCGCTGCACCAGAAAATCTTCGAAGGCGTCTTCTCCACCCTCGAACGCGAGCAAGTGGCGCGCGAAGTGGTCTTGTAAGCGCGCCACGGACAACAGCGGTTGTTCCGCGGGGGGCAAGGCCCAGTCCCCTGCGAAGCTCGCCCCGAGGAACGCCGCGTCGCGATAGGCGTGCCCTGCCGGCAACTTGTCGAGCCATTGGCTCAGCGACTCGTTTTGCCCGGTTAAATCGGGGAGCCAGCGCCGCGCCAGAAGCCGCCCCCACCAGCCTTCGGGGGGAAACGCCGCTTCACGCGCGAGCACCGCTTCGAGCGCCCGGTTGCAATGCAATACGCTCGACCACAGCTCGTCCGCGAGCGGCTGCACTTCGGGGAACTCGCGTCGCACCTCGGCGGCGAGCTCGACGCGATCGCCGGTCACCTGCAGGCGGTTCTTGCGCGTGAGCAAGCTGAAGCTCGGCAGCACGGGGCTAGCGCGCCGGCGAAAGGTCTGGCTCTGGGCGAGGTCCTGCAGCACCCGCCGCCACACGGGCGTGTGCCCGAACACGAGGCTGAAGACACGGCGCGAGATGCGCCGGCCCTCGAAGCGGTAGCTCGGAGGCGGTTCACCGTGCCCCAGCACCAGCACCCGAAAATCGCGGCGCGCGAGCAAGGCCGCAGCGCTCAAACAGCCGAGCGAGCGGCCGATGAAGACGACGTCGAAATGACGGTTCACCGCGACGACAATCCCCAGCCGGCCCAAGAGTCGAGCTGCAATGGGCGGTTCTCTCTCCGCGCTCCAGCGAGCCTGGAACGCGGGTCTGACGGGCCCGACGCAGCGATCATGAGGCGCCTTTTAGCAGGTTGCCCCGCTGGAGATCGGCCCCGCGAGCACCGGCTGGAGATCGGGCGCCACGGCCATGAGACCCCGTACGCGAGAGACTTAGCCGCCGCGGCACTCGGGACGTTCAGTGTCTCGACCTCTCTCGCGCTGCTCAAACTCCTGCCCTAGAGTGAACTTACCCATGGCCGAACCCAACACCACAATTTGTCCTTTGTGTGGCGCTTCCAACGCAGAGGCGCTGGGCCAGCGCTGCCAGTCGTGCGGCGGGCGCATGACGGAGCCGATGTCGTCGAAGCGGCCGAGCGGGCACCCCGAGCATGATCGGGGCGGCTACAACCAGGAGGGGTTTTCCACCAAATGGTGCGGCATTTCTTTGTGTGTGGTGGGGATCCTGACGGCGGCTGTCGTCGCGGGCTTGGACAAGGTCGTACCCTCGCTCGATTTCGAGGGCTCGGCGGGCATGCTGCTCGCCATCCCGGTCTGGTTCCTCTCCGGCATGCTGGTGGGTCTGATCTCGCCGAGCCGCACCGTGATCGAGCCGATGGTGGCCACATTCCTCGTGGCGATGCCGACGGCGTTTTTGCTGTTCAGCGGGCAGACCGTGAAGATGATGCCGGCCTTCATGTATGTGCTGATGGCGGCGCTCGGCGTGTTGTTTTCGCTGATCGGCTCCTATCTGGGCGAACGCATCCAGGTGGGCCCCACGGCGCCCAGCCACGATTGAACGTGGAAAGGCGGAATGCCGCGCGCCCGAGCCGGGTCGCGCACCAGCGCGCGCGCTATTGCGTGTATACGTTGCTGTGCGCGCTCGTGTTCGGCTGCAAGGCAGACGCGGAGCGGCGCGAGCGCGCGGAGATCGAACGGCTCGTCGAACACATCGACCGCCTGCGTGACGCCAACAACGCGGAAAAACCGCAGTTTCTGGCGGCGCTGCAAAAGCTCGACACCATTGCGGGGCCCGCGCGCGAGCTCTGGGCGCTGTGCGTGGGCGCTTACGAAGTGCACCAGCGCGCGCTCGACGCCATCGACGCTCTGGCGGCGCTCGCCGACGTGGACGGCGGCGCTCCGGGCGAAGTAAAGGCGCGCTTCGGGCTGGCCGATCGCGAGCTCCTGCAGGCCCTCATACTCACCGAACGCTGCGCCAGCGCGCGTGTCGAGCTCACGCGTCCGCGCTGAGCCCGACGCGGATGCGAGCTCAGAGCGCGGGCTCTTGATGCGTGCTGCAGTGCACGGAGCCGAGCCCGAGCACCAGATCGAGGCAATGAATCCCGACCACGCGCCGCTCCGGAAAGAGCTCGGCGAGCAGCCCGAGCACGAGACGGTCCTTGGGATCGTTGAAGGTGGGCACCAACACCACGCCGTTGGCGAGCAGGAAGTTTGCGTAGCTCGCGGGCAGCCGCTGTCCATCGTGATGGCGCGGGGACGGCATGGGCAGCCCGATCACCTCGATGCGCCGGCCTCGCGCGTCCCGCTCCCCTTGTAGGTATTCGCGCGCGCGCTCGAGCGGAGCGTAGTTCTCATCTTCAGGATTTTCCTCGCGGCAGAGCAGCACACGCCCGGGCGCGACAAACCGGGCCACGTCGTCGACGTGCCCCGACGTATCGTCGCCCGCGACGCCCGCGGGTAACCACAAGGTCTTGTCGATACACAGGTAGTCGCTCAGGATCCGCTCCATGGCGGCCTCGGAAACGCCCGGATTGCGCGGAAACACCGTGCCGAGCAAGCAGTCGCTGGTGGTGAGCAGCGTGCCCTCCCCGTCACCGTCGATCGCGCCGCCTTCGAGCACGAAGCGCGCGGCGCCAGAGTCGGAGCCGCGCCGCGGCTGCCAGACGCGCGTGGTGCGGCTCTCGGCGACGCGCTGCCCGGCCGCTTCGTCGCGCGCGTGATCGGGGTAACGCGCCCAACCGTTGAACAACCATTTGACCGCGCCGAGCTCGCGCGGGCCGAATGGCGGCGTTCGCACCAACCAGGTCGGCACGAAGTCCCGCGTCCACGAGCGGTCCGTCGCCGACACCAGCCAATCGAACTGCTCGAGCGGAGCCCCCACGGCCGTGAGCGCCTCGCGCGCCGCGCCGAGCACGCTATCGGAGCCGACGATCAAGCCCACGCGCTGCTCGAGCGCGAGCGCGCGGCAGATCTCGGCGAACACCCACTCGATGCCGGCGAACTTCCCTGGCCAGTCGCTCGCGTTGTGCGGCCAAGAAAGCCAGGTGGCGCGCTGCGGCTCCCACTCGGCGGGCCAGCGAAACCCGAGCTCGCGCGGCGACGCGAGGCTCATCAGCGGCCTGCTCCGAAACGGCGCTCGAGCCCGGCGTACGCGTCGATGCGGCGATCGCGCAGAAACGGCCAACCGCGCCGCGCTCGCTCGATCAAGCCCAGATCGCAATCGGCGACGAGCACCTCCGCCTCATGCCCGGCCTCCGCGATCACGCGCCCGTAGGGATCGCAGATGAACGACTTGCCCCAGAACTCGATCGATTGATCGCCTTGCCGCTCGATGCCGACGCGGTTTGCCACCACCACGAACACTCCGTTCGCGATCGCATGCGAGCGCTGCATGGTTTGCCAGGCGTTGAGCTGATCGGGGCCGTACACGGGCTTGTCCTCGGGCAACCAGCCGATGGCGGTCGGATACAAGAGCAGCTCGGCACCGAGCAGCGCGGTGAGCCGTGCTGCTTCGGGATACCACTGATCCCAGCACACGAGCGGACCCACGCGCGCCAGGCCGGCATCGAGGCTCACGAAACCGAGATCGCCCGGGGTGAAGTAGAACTTCTCGTAATACTGGGGGTCATCCGGAATGTGCATCTTCCGGTACATGCCGATCTCGCCGTCGGGCCCGTACAACACGGCGGTGTTGTGGTAGAGGCCCGGCGCGCGCCGCTCGAAGAAGCTCGACAGCACGATCACGCCGAGTTCGCGCGCCAGGGCCGCGATCGCCGTGTTGGTGGGGCCGTCGACGGGTTCGGCCAGATCGAAACGGTCGGCGTCTTCGACCTGGCAGAAGTACGGCGTCGCGAACAGCTCCTCGAGGCAGATCAGCCGCGCCCCGCGGCGCGCGGCTTCCCGGATGCCGATGAGCGTGCGGGCGACGTTCTTTTCGCGGTCGTCTTCGGCAGGTTGCTGCACGACGCCGACGCGCAGGACGCGCGGGGCCGAGGTCTGGCTGCTGCGGTTCATGGGCTCGCTCTATAGCGCTCTCGGGGACATCCGGAAGCCCTGACCGGCCAGGAGCGGAGCTGCAAGCCAGGCCGCCTAGCCGAGGTATCCCCCGGGGGCCGTGGCGGCGGGCGGCAGGGCGCCGTAAGCTGGTGGAATGTCTCGCGCGGCCTGGTTTTACCGGCGCGGGCCGCTGCTCGTGGCACTCGCGAGCCTCGGCGCGGGCACCGACTTCGCGCGCGCCGCGGACTTCAACCCGGAGGGGCGCAAACGATTACCCGCGGCAGCGCCGGTGGCGCCGAAGCAGCCCCAGCAACCGAAGGCGGCAGCTCCGGCAGCCCCGGTCGCAGAAGACACGCCCGCGGTGCTGATGCGCCGCTACCTCGATCTGCTGACACGCGAGCCCGGCGCCGAGTTCCCGCTCGAGCGGCTGGCGCAGCTGTACCGCGAACGGGACGGCAACCTCCACGCGCTGATCGCGCAGTTCGAAGCGGACGCCGCCAAAGAGGGCGCGGCGGGGCGCGCCGCCAAGTTGTCGTTGGCGGGCGTTCTCGTGCACGCCGGGGACAGCGCCAAGGCGGAGGCGCTGTACGAAGCCGTACTCGCGGCGGACGCGAACAACGAGCCGGCCGCGCGAAGGCTCGCAGCGCTGCTCGCGGCGCGGGGCGATCCACGCACGGCCCGCGAGCGGCTCGCTGCCACCCTGAAGCTGCGCCTGCCAGACGCGGTCCACGAACAGAACCTGCGCAAGCTGATCGATTGGTCGCTCGATCTATCGGACGTCGCCGCGGCGCAGAGCTACCACGCGGAGCTGACGCGCAGAGCGGGTGGGAGCTTCTTCGTGCGCGCGGAGCTCGGGCGGCTGTTGTTCGATCGCCGGCTGTTCGAAGCCGCGGAAGCCGAATACAGAAGGCTGGTGGAGAGCGCGCGCGGCGACGCTCGCACGCTCGGCCCCGCCCTCTGCGACCACGGCCGCGCCTTGAGCGCGCTCGGCAAACACACCGAGGCTCTGCAGGTGCTGGCTGAAGCGGAACGCGCCACCAGCGCGGGTTCGGGCTCGCGGCTCGAGGTGCTCAAACTGATGGTCGACGCGCACCGCGCGGCCGATCGGTTGCCGGAGCTCGTCGAACGGCTCGCGCGCGAAGGCGGGCGCGATTTCGATCGGCTGGTCTTGCTGGCACAGCTGTACGCCGAAGTCGGCCAGGTCGATCGCGCTCGGCAAACCTATGAATCCGCGCTCGCGCTCAGGCCTCGAGCCGTGGAAGCGCGCCTGGAGGTGGTGCGCCTGTTGCAACTGAGCGGTGAGCTCGATCGCGTGATCGACCACTACCGGCAACTGATCCGGGCCGCCCCCCAGAACCCCGATTACGGCTTTCGGCTCGCGGAAGCGCATTTGCAGCGCGGCGAACAAGCCGAAGCGCGCCGCGTGTTGACCGAGCTCGAAGCCCGCTCGCGCGGCGACGAAGACACGCTGGCAGCGCTCGTGGACTTCTACGAGCGCGTGGGCGAAGGGGCCCGCGCGCTCGAGCTCTTGGAGCGGCTCGCCAAAGGCGACGGCGAGCGGAATCTGATCGAGCTCGGGGATCGCTACTACGGGCGCGGCGACACCGAACGCGCGCTAGAGACGTGGCAACGCCTGGCGCGCGACCCGAACGACGCCGCGGCCTTGCACGCGCTCGGCGAGGTCTACCTCGATCACGACATGCCCGATCAGGCGCTCGAGTGTTTCGCGCGCGCCGTCAAGCTCGCCCCCGATCGCGTCGAGTACAGCAAATCCCACGCGCTCGCCCTGGAGCGGGCCGGTGCCAGCGCATCCAATAACCAGACGCGCGCGCGTTACCAGCGCCAGGCTCAGGAGCTCTGGGAGCAACTGCTCGCGCGCGCGACGCGCGCGCGAGATGCGCTGCTGGCGCGCGAAGCGCGCCAGCACATCGTGACCTTGTGGAGCCTGGGCGGCACGCTCGGCGAGCGCGTGACGAAGCTGCGCCGCCGCTTCGAGGTAGAGCCGCCGGATCTCGAAGCCGGCCGCTTGCTCGCTGAAACCGAGCTGCGCTTGCGCCGCCACGCGGACGCCGAAAAAACTCTGCGCGCCGTGATCCGGGAAGCCCCAGGCGACATCGAAAGCCATCAGCGCCTGGAACGCGCGGTATGGCAACAGGGCAACCTCGACGGGGCCATCGCCGTGCTCGAGCGCTTGACCGAGATCGATCCGCAGCGAGCCAAGGAATACTACCAGCGCATGGCGAGCTACGCCGCCGAAGGCTATCAAGACGATCGGGCCATCACCTACGCCGCGCGCGCGGTGCAGTTGAGCCCCGACGACGCGCAGGGCCATCAACGCCTGGGCGAGATGTATCGGGAGCGCCAGGACGTCGGTCGAGCGATCGCCGAGTTCCGGCAAGCGCTGAGCAAGAACGATCGCCTGTTCCCAGTACACCTGCAGCTCGCGGAGCTCTTGCTAAAGGAGCAGGACATGGCCGGCGCCGATCAGCTGCTCGGGCAAGTGATGCGCGCGTGCCCGGATGAACAGCTGATCGCGCGCGCGACGCGGCTGCGTCTGCAGCTGCACCTCGGGGACAACACGCTCGAGGTGCTCGAGCGCGATCTGTTGCCGCTCGCGCTCGGTCACCCGGGGCGCCCGATCTACCGCCGGCTGTTGATCGAGGTGTACGGCACGCTGGCGTTTCCGCTGGTGAGCCAGGAAAAGAGCGCCGATGCAGAGGCGCGCGCGCAGGCCGAAACCGCGCTCACTCGGCTCGGACAGCGCGCGGTCAAGCCGCTGCTCGACGCGCTTGGAGACGCACATGAGGCCGAGCAACGCATCGCCATCGAGCTGCTCGGTCACATTCGTAACGCGAGCGCCGGCCCCGCGCTCGTGACCTTCGCCGCCGGCCAGGCCGCGCCCGAGCTCAGGCTTCGCGCCATGGTGGCGGCGGGCGCGCTCGGCGACGTGTCGTTGCTCGACAAGTTCGAGGCGGCGGCGTTTCGCGACGGTGCGAGCGGCTCCGACCCGGTGGGCGTGGCGGCGGCCTGGGCAATCGCCAAGCTCGGCTCGAGCCGAGCCCGTCCCGCGCTCACGCGCTTGCTCTCCCGGCCCGCGCCCACGCTGCAGGCGATCGCGGTGCTCGGGTTTTCGCGCCTGGAGGGGCGGCGCGATCCGGCCCTCTTTGCGCGTGTGGTGGGCTCGCCGGAATACGGGCTCTTGGCGCGCGCTGCGGCCGCGTTTGCGCTCGGCGAGCTCGGTGAAAGGCGAGCCTTGCCCGCGATCGTGGCGCTGTCGGGTGCGAGCGACCCGAGCGTGCGCATGGCGGCGACGCTGAGCCTCGCGCGGCTCGGGGCACCGGAAGCGCGATCGCTGATCGCGGGCGCGTTGCTCAGCGGGGAAGCCGAGCTGGTCGCGGCGGGCGTGCGAGCGGCGTGCGTGCTGAGCGGCAAGGCCTCGAGCTCTGCGGCGCAAGCCCTCGGCGTGCCAGAAGGACGCGTCGATGCGCGCGTGCTGCTCGAACAGCTCGAGGTCAGCCGTTGTTCGCCGGACGCCGAGGCAGCCGCGCTCAGCCTGCTCGGCGCGGATCTGGCTCGAGCCGCCGTGCAGGCGTTGCACGGTTCCAGAACGGAAACGCTGGCGGTGGCGGGCGCGCTCCTGGACGCGAACGGCAAGGCCACCTTCGAGCCGCTCGGGCGTCATCTGGCCGAGGCCGATGCCACGCTCGGGAAACACGCGCGCGAAGCCATCGAGCAGATCGCCGTGGCCGTCTTCGAGCCCTATCGCGAGCTCGCGGACCACCCTTCGGCCGAGCTCCGGCAAACCGCGCTGCGCTGGCTCGCGACGCGCCCAGAGCCCCGAGCGGTCGAACGGGTGCTGAGCGCTCTCGGCGACGCCGATCCGGCGGTTCAGCACACCGCCCTGAGCGGGCTCGAGAAGCGGCCGGACGCCATTGTCACCCGCGCGCTCGCCGAGCTGCTCGGCCGCGCGCCGAGCTGGTCACTGCGCCGCCAGGCCGCGGAAATCCTGGGCAAAAGTGGCCCGGCTGGCGCCGCCGACGCGGTGCTCGCGGCGCTCCGCCAGGCGGCCCTGTCTGACGACTATGCGCTCGTGCGCGAGGCCGCGGCGCGCGCTCTGTTCAGCCTGAGTCCCCAAGCGGCCACGTCCGTGTTAGAGCGACTCGCCCGCTCGGACCCGGAAGCTCAGGTGCAACGGACGGCGCGGGATCTCCTGGACAACGAGAAGCCGTGAAAGCTCAGCCAAGGCTCGTGCTCTCTGTAGGCGCGGTGGCCCTGTTTGCAGCGGGCTGCCGCGATCTGTCGCGCTTCGACACGGGGGCGACCGGCGCGTATTGTGGTCGCATCATCGACAGCGATTTTACGCGCTCGAGCGGATTTGCGCGCGGGCTCGAGCTGCGCCTGACGCTCGATGTCGATCGCTTGCACACTGCACCCGGAAGCTTGAGCAGCCGGGACGGCGAGGAGCCGAGCTCCTGCAGCCCCGCTCCAGAGTTCGACAACGCGGAGCTGCGCGTCACGCCGCAGCTGTTTACCGACCCGCTGTCGCAGCTCGAATTTGGCTCTACGCGCGATCACAACTTCGTGACCTGGGTGGATTCGACCTGCCACGGCGGCACGCTCGCGGTGGTGTCGCTCATGCAGACGGGCGACGTCGAGGTGCGGCTGTTGCGACGCGGCCCCGCGGCTCCGGCTGGCGCGGACGCTGGCGCCCGAGAGGCGGCGGAGAGCCCGGGCGAGTTCGGCGTGTTTCAGCTCGATCGCACGGACTGCGAGTTCTAATTTCGCGTGTTGACCCTGGGTATCGAGACGTCGTGCGACGAGACGGCGGTGGCCATCGTCGACGATCAGGCCACGGTGCTGAGCGACGTGGTGCACAGCCAGGTGGCGACGCACGCGGCCTACGGCGGAGTCGTCCCCGAGCTCGCCTCGCGCGATCACGTGGCTCAAATCGTGCCGGTCTACCGGCGCGCGCTCGAGCTCGCACGGGTGCAGCTGTCGGACATCGGGGGCATCGCCGTCACGAGCCAGCCGGGTCTGTCCGGAGCGCTGCTGATCGGTCTGCAGATGGCGCTCGGCCTCAGCTGGGCGCGCGACCTGCCCATCGTGGGCGTTGACCACCTGGTGGGCCATCTGCTGGCGGTGTTCCTGCGCAAGCCGGGTGAGCCGAGCCGTGATCTCCAGTTTCCATTTGCGGCGCTGCTCGTGTCGGGCGGGCACACGGCGATCTATCGCGTCGAAGGGCCAGCGCTCGCTTCGATCAGCGAGCTCGGCGCGACGCGCGACGACGCCGCGGGGGAGGCCTTCGACAAGGTCGCCAAGCTGGTGGGCCTCGGTTACCCCGGCGGTCCGATCATCGATCGGCTGGCCGCGGAAGGCGACCCCGAGCGCATCGAGCTCGCCCGGCCGATGCGGCGCAAGCGCTCGTTCGAGTTCAGCTTCTCGGGGCTAAAATCGGACGTGGCGCGCTGGGTGGAAGCCAACGGTCCGCTCGCTGACGATCAACGCTTGCGCGATCTGTGCGCTTCGTTTCAGCGCAACGTGGTCGAAACGCTGCTCGAGCGCACCTTTCGCGCCGCTCGCAGCGAAGCGCTGGAGACGGTGGTGCTGGCGGGCGGTGTTGCGGCCAATCGCGGGCTGCGTGCGCGCGCAGCAGAGTACGCTGCGCGCTACGGCATGCGCGTGGTGGTGCCACCTCCCGCTCATTGTACCGACAACGCCGCCATGATCGCGCTGGCGGGCAGCTATCTGCTCATGCGCGGCGAGAACCACACAGGCCAGCTCGTGATGAGCCCGCACACCGCGCTCGAGCGCGTGACGCGCAAGGGCGCGGGCCCCCGCTAACGCTCATTCATCAATTCGAAGGGGAGCTGATGAAGAATTCGACGAAGTCTTTGCGCAGCCGCACCTTGTAGGCGGGGATCGCGCGGCGGAATCGGAACGACACGCGCGTGCCGCCGGATTCCTTGCGCGTGATCACCTTGGCGATGCGGTCGTCGCGACGGGAGATGTCGGCACCGGATTCCATCACGCGGCGCTCGGGGATCACCACGTCGAAGCCCGATGGAGTGCGTTCACCGCGCAGGCTTTCCCCCGGCTGGTCCAGGCGTAAGCGATACACGATGGGCAGATGCAGGCGCCCGGTGCCGAACTCGCTCACCGCGGGGTTGGCGCGGACCGTCGGCGTTTCCTCGAACAGCAAGTCTTGGGCCTTGCTGCGCGCCAGGGCTATCTCCGGGGATTTGGCCTCGGCGGAATTGGCTCGCGCGGGATTGGCACCCAGCGAGTTGGGCCCAAACAGCGGCACACTCGCGACCGCGTCGATGGGCTCACCTTCGTCAGCGTCCATCTCTTCGGCTGGCCCGGGCGGGCGTGCGGCGGGCACTGACCCGGCTTCACTCGGCACGGCCGGCTGCGGCGACGCGGCCGGCGCGGCAAGTGACGGCGCAGGCGTGGCCGGTGCGACCGCTGTTTCAGTGCCACGTGCCTCCGGGCCTTCGGAGCGCCGGCCCAGAAATGCGCCGATCAGCATGGTCACCAAGAGTAGACCGCCGAGCGCGGCGACGCGGTTCCTCCGCCGCGACCCCGCTGGGAGGGCGGCGGGCGACTGCGGACGAAAGGCGCCGCCGGAGCGCGCATGCTGGCGCACCGGGCGTTGGCGCAAAGCGGACGCGGGCACGGCGGCGGTGCGGCGCAGCGGTGGAGCGGTGCGGTTGCGCAGAGCGCGGGCACGGCGGGCGCGTGCCACCAGCCAACCCGCGCCGCGCGTGGCGGCGCCGCCCAGCTCCGCGCATTGGTGACCGACGGCGATCAACGCCGTCGAAGCGCCTTGCCAGGCGTTCTCGAGCCGGTCCCTGAGCGCCAATAGACCCGATGGATCGGAGAGCCCGAGCTCAGCCGCGGCCTCTTCCTCGTCCTCCGGTGCCGGCTTCTCGGCGTAGGCTCGATCCATCGGGCGGGCGCTGACCGGCGCAGGCTCCGGCCTCGGCTGAGCTTTTGCGATAGCGAGCGGCTCGGCCTGGCGCTGGGGGCGCGGACTGACAGCGCGGCTGGGTGCCGGCAGCGGTGTCTCGGGCGCGTCGGCATAGCGGACGCTCACGATCAGCTCGGGCACGAGGGACGACTTGTCGATGTTGACGTCGACCGCGTCGATGCGCGCCGCCCGGCGCTCCCCCTGCGCGGGATCCTCGACCTCGAGCGAACGTCCGACGCGCAGAAACTCGAGCTGCGAGCCGAGCTCCAGGTGGCTCTCGCTGCGGCGGCGGACGCGCGCCTGGATCGGAGCTCGATCACTGAGCAGCAATTGCGCCAACTGCTGGCGCACCGGCACCGACGACACGGGAGCCAACGGCGTCGTGGCCGATGACGCCGTCGCGGAAGGCGTGGCGGCCGAAGACACAGCCGCCGCAGACAAGGTTGCGGAAGACAGTGAGCTCGGCGGCGACGCATCGTCTGGCATGAATGGCCCGGCGGGTGGCACCGGTTCGGTGTCGTGCTCTTGCTCCTCTGCCGCACTGTCCGGCGCTTCCAGGCCTTCGTCCAATGACAGCGGCTCGTCCTGCTCCGCCGGACCCAGACACAACGCCTTGAGCGACCGAACGCTCTTGCTATCGAGCGCGGTGAAGCGCACGCCGAATTCGCCCCCGCCGTTCAGCTCTTCATTGCGCCAGGCGACCTCGCCCTCGGCGATGACTTCACCCGCCGACTCTTGAAAACGCAGCACCAGCGGCGCGCCGAGCGCCGGCAGATGCGTGGAACGCAATTGCATCCCGCGACCGCTGACGTCGACGGCCTGGCCCTGAAACGCCGAGGTCGGGACACCGCTGCCACACACGTCCACCATGCGCTCCAGGGAGACGCGCCGGACGCCCGGGACTCGTCGATCGCCAATATGCTGCATGTTCTGGAAGCGTCTCCTCGCACTCCGTCGGGTAAGACCATTCGACGCGGCTGGCCAAGTTTTGGGCCAGCCTTGGGGGTGAGCCGCAAAGTAGACAGCGGGCACGCGGACAGCGCATGATCAGCGGCTCATGGCGTTGACTCTCAAGCTCCGTTCGGGGGGGCTCGAGCCGGCCCCCGAGCTCAGCTTCGATGCGCCGCGCGTCGTGATCGGCAGAGCCGGAGGCTGCGAGCTGCAGCTGCCGGATCCGAGCATCAGCCTGCGCCACGCCTCGTTGCGCCAGCGCGGCAGCGGCTACGTATTGGTCGACGAGGGCAGCGAAAACGGCACCTTCTCGGGGCTACTGCGCTTGAGCCGCCAGGCTCCGCACGTGCTCTCGGACGGCGAGCTCCTGCGCTTTGGGCGCATCTGGGTGGAGGTGCGGTTCGCCCCGGCCCAGCCGACACCGGATGCCGCGCGCGCCGCTCGCTCGCTCGCTCGCGCCTTGGTGGAACACGCTCTGGAACAAGACGAACAGCCGCTGGGCCTCAACGTGACGCTGTCACGTCGCGGAACTCCGAAAGCCGAGCTACAGCTCGATCGGGAGAAGCACGGCTATCGCGCGGGCAGCGCAGAAGCCGCGGACCTGCACCTGCCCGACGAGGAGCTGCCGGAGCGCTGCTTCGACCTGCAACGCCAGGGCGACCAGGTCTGGGTGACGCGCCAGCGCGGCGCGCCGGAGCTGCACCTGGGTGACCGCGAGCTGCCCGAACGCGAGCGCACATTGTGGCCACCGGGGGCGGCGTTGCGAGTGGGCCAATACGAGGTCCGGGTGGATGACTCGACCGGTCGCGTCCTCGATCGGCTCGAACGCGAACCGACCGAGCTCCTGGCCGAAGACGCGGCGATCGACCCACCCGAAGCCGCGGACGACGGCGAACTGGACGATCCCGCCCAGGCTCCGCCACCTCGCGCCGCCGAGCTC
>JAYWEH010000160.1:0-5453 GCA_043780025.1 Deltaproteobacteria bacterium | reverse complement strand
GCCACCTCCTTTGGAGTAGTCCCCTCGACTACTTGCGCACTCATCGGACGCGGCCGCGCGGCAGTTGCCGGGAATCGGACGGTGGCGGCGCTTTTTGGAGGGTGGGGGTGCGGGAGGGAGGAGTTGCGGTGGATTGCGGGGAGATGCGCCCGTAAGTGCTGATGCGGTCTGAGTTCAACTCAGGGATTTGTGGAACGAGCGGTCGGAGAGTGAGTTCAACTCAGGGATTTTGTGGAACGAGCGGTCGGAGAGTGAGTCTAACTCCGGGAATTTGCGGAACGAGCGTTCGGAGAGTGAGTAGAACTCAGGGATTTTGCGGAACGAGCGTTCGGGGGGTGAGTTGAACTCAGGGATCGGGTGGTCGGGGTGGTCAAATTCTGATCTCGGATTTGTTTTGAGTGGTGACTTGGGCGTGCTGTCGGACCGACCGACGCCGCACCAAGCATGGCCCCCAACGGCGCTTTTCGTCGATTGATCAAGAAGCCCATCGACCAACGCGACCTACGGCGCTTTGATGTCCCGGGAGCGCGGGGGCGAAATTTGTCAACGCGCGTGAGACAGCGATCTCGGAGCGCACGTGTCAGCCGCCATGCAGACAGCTACTTCCGAACAAGTCGCCCGCCGGGACTGAATCCTTAATGACGACGGCAGTCGATGCGATGCCTACCGGGACGACGATAGAGAGACGCTTACGATTTGAGCGAATCCCTGCTGTGAGCGATGCCAAGGGAACCGCGCCGCGAATGCCTGCCGCCCCATGACCGGGCTGGCAGGCACTACGACCGAGCAACAAGGGCCTGGGCCGCGCCATCGGTGGGCGCCGCCAAGGCCTCTTCGGCGACGCCTACCGCACTACGCTGGCGCTCAGCCCAAGCGTTGTGGCTAGTTGCCGCTACCCGTTTGCCGGCACATTCACCGTGGCCACGGCCGTCGTGAAGTTGCCGCTGGCGTCCGTTGCACGGTACGTGAGTGTATACGTGCGGCCAGGGCCTCCTCCGGCGCGTTCGGCGCGGAGCCAGACCACGCCTCCAATGATCTGAATGTCGTTGGTGGTATCGCCATCACCGTTACCGGTAGCGTTGTCGGGTTCGCTCGAAACGGCCGAGACGAGCGTGACGACCGGGGCAGGGTCACACAGATCGTCGGCGACGATATTGGCGCTGATCGCCACCATGCTGTGATTCGGCGGCCAGAGGACATTCGGTGACAGCGTCACTGAAAGGGTGGGCGGAATCGTGTCCTTCACTTCGACGATGCGCTCGTCCAGTTCGGTGTTGCCGGAGTCGTCTTCGGCGCTGTATTCCACGATGTACGTTGCGGGTGTGAAGGTGTCGACATTGTCGCCACCGATGCTCACCGGGACGTTTGGATCGCACAGGTCTGTCGCGACAGCTCCGAGCTCCTCATACGTGTCCACGGCGCACTCCAGCGTCATTTCGCTGTCTCCAACCACGGCCACCAGGGGCGGAGTCGTGTCGACGATTTCGACCAGACCCTCATCCGGCTCTGAGCTGAGCCCGCCTTCGTCCGTGACGACCAGCTCGACCGAGTGCGTGCCAATCGCGAAGGAACCAGTGGGTGTGGCGCTCGTGGCAGGCTCAATCGTCCCCGTCGCTGAGCTCCAGGCGTAGAGCAGTGCCGCGCTGGACGTCTCGGGATCGCTCGAGCAGGTGCCGTCCAGTTCGACGTCGGTGATGGGAGCCGTGCACTCCGCTAGGATATCGTCCTCACAGATCGCGGCGGTGGGCGGCCGGTTGCATGCCAATGCCAGGGACTGCTCGCTCTGGCCAGTGAGGTCCAAGGTATTGTGAACGGACAGATCGAGATCGCAGCTATCAGCATTCGCGGTGTCGAGCGTCAGGCTGAATGCCATCAAATCCCCCACCGCTGTTTGCCGCAACCAGCACAAGATCCGGCGCGGGACGATCTGGCGACAATAAACTGAGCTGTCCGCCAGATTGATGCCGGCAGGCAGGTCAATACTGAGCAGCGTGTCGCCCGAACGTTGCGGGCCGAGATTTTCCACCTGAACGTCGACGATCACCTCGTCGCGGCTCGCCGATGCGATCTGAGCAGAGAGAGCCAGGCTGGTAGCGTGCAGGAGCCTCGAAATCCGCTCCGCCTCTTCCCCCGACATGTTGGATTCTTCGCTCGGGTTGTGCGGGCTGTCGAGCGAGTCCGGAAATGGCTGAAAAGCGAGCACCAGCCCCTGCCAGTCGCTGGCCGCGACGATGGGGGTGGAGGACACGCCTCGATTGGACGCGCAATCCGATTGCCCCACTGGGTTGGGCAGGAGGCCATCGCTATCGATGTCGAAGCTGATGGTGGCCAGCGCGGCATCATTGTTCCAGTCGGTGTCACGAATACCGTCCGCGGTGACATCCGTACCTCCCACGCCGATCTTTGTGGTGAAGGTGTTGGTGACCGGATCAACGAAGCTCATGGCGTTGTTGGTATCCGTCGAGTCGACCAGGACGGACTCGTTGAGCGCGTTTTCGACCAGGGTGGCCTGGAAGTCTGAATGCAGGATGTTGCCCGCCACATCGAGGTGCCGCGGAGGCCAGAAGTCGACGAGACTCCCGTCATTGCCCACGAGGCCGTCTCGATTGGTGTCTTGCGATTGCCTCCCAGCCAACTGCAGGATGCCGACCGCCGAGTACGAATAGTTCATCGCACTGACGTAGTGCGGCTTGCAGTTGCGATTGTCCGGCGTACCGAGGACGTTGCCTCCGTGACCCAAGTTGAGGTTATGGCCCAATTCGTGCACGAAGGTGGTCGGATCAGTGCCCGTGTTCCAGGGTTGATTGAGCTGGTGGCCACCGCCCTGGCGATACAGCACGAAATCGTTGCCACCGAGCTCGCCGACCCCACCCGCAAACCCGACGCAGCTGGAGTCGCCGCGATCCGTCTGGCCGTCTCCGTCATCATCAACTCCGTTGTTGCACTGGCGACACGTCGCGTCCTGATAGTCCGTCGCACCGTTGCCGTCGTTGTCGATGCCGTCCTGGCAGGAGAGGGGGGCCGTGCTGCCCTCGCCCACGGCGCCGCTTTCGCCCTGCCGCACGTCAAACCCCAAACTGCCCACGGCGTAATGAAACACCTGGTTCCGGAGGTTTCGATCAAAGTTCGCGGCCTTCACCGCGTAGAAATTCGCGTCCAGGGTCGGAATCCCTCCCGCTGGCAGAGTGGTCAAGTCAATCGGTCCACCCGCGCCGAAGTTGTCGCCCACGAGGCAGTCGAGGTCCCCGCCTGAGGCATCGACCAAGCCGTCGGCATCATTGTCGATGCCGTCATTGCAGCGCCCGGCACCTTCAGGTAGCAGCGCGCCGCCACTGCACTTGGTATCTGCAAGGTCGGTAAAACCGTCTAGGTCGTTGTCGATGCCGTCGCCGCAGCTGCCGCCCAGGCCAAAGATGTCTTCGCGGTTGCGGCGTGGATCGCAGTCTCCGTCACCGCCGTCGACGACTCCATCGTTGTCATTGTCGATGCCGTCGTTGCATGCGCCAACTCCCTCGAGCCCGTAGTTCCACTGGCAGTCGGGGTCGGCCATGTCCGCCAAACCGTCGCCTTCGTTGTCGACGCCGTCACTGCAAGAAGCCGCTCGATTGGGCTCGATCCCAAAGGGATCCATCGCGGCGCCGGTGTCCACCCACAGTCGGATACCGGGGAGATTGTCGGGGTTGCGCACGCCTGACACGCTGACTGGAGCCGCAGCGAACGTCGTTTTGGCGACGCGAATCATGCTCTGCGTCGGTTGCGTTCCGTCCACGGTCCAGTCGTATTCGACGAACACGTCCTTGTGCTCGGGATCCGCGCCCATCGCGGACAGGTCGAGGTCGATCGCGGAGTCGCAATCGACGTCCACACCGTCGAGCTCCCACACGTCAAACAAGCCGTCCGCGTCCTTGTCGCTGAGACAAACGCTGCCATCCACACATTTGGTGCAGGGGAACGCGGCGATGCCCACGCGGTTTCGAGTTGGGTTCGACGGAAGCACGCTCGGAAATTCGGTCACGAATTGTCCGTCACGATCGAAGAGCAACAAGGCGTCGCTCCCGCCAAACATGCTGTGCACGATGAGCGTCGGTTGTGGATCGAGTGGGCCGTGCAGGTTCTGGATGCTAAAGCCTGCCACCTGAGTCACTTCCAGGGGCAAATTGAGCTCGATGGTGCGGGTCACTGAGCCATCGGCTGCCACGACGGTTGCTTCCAATCGATCGCCCGTGGCGTCCCCGTGGAGGACGAAGAACTCCTCTTCGAAGGTCGAATCATCTTGCCCCAATGAGATGGCGGCAAAGTCTTCAATCTCGGGCAGCGCTATGGTCAGCTGATAGCTGCCGTCTTGCGCGTACACGTCTGCCAAGAGTTCGTTGCCGAGTTCGCCCCGGTGCGTCACCACGACCGGTGCAGCATTCAACGCAGCAATACGCCCGAACGAGAGATCGACGTATTCCACCGGGACCGAGCGGGGTGGTTCCTCCAACGCGAGATCGTCGAATGAAACGGTGCTATCGAGCCCGATGGCGCGGACGATGAGGTCCCCGGACACCGTTCCATCGTGGCGCATGAGCACCCCCATCTCGTCGCCGCTGCCTCCAAAATCTCCGACCCCCACGTCCAAAGCACCGAGGAAGACGCCCGCGGCGTGGTTTTCGCACAGCGTGTTGAAGGGCTGCCGGGGATTGGCATCACAAATCACCAAGAGGGGCGAGGCCCCGCTCCCGCCTTGCAGAAATACGACCTTTGCTGCGCTAGCGCTCCGCGCAAAACTGATGCCTGCGAGCGCTATTGCAGCAGCACAGGCGGCCCGCTCGAGGCGCCCCCCGAAGCCGCGACGTTCCTCAATCCCGCCACCTTGATCGGTGCGCGCATGCCCCTGTCCCATGAATATCTCCCTCTGTGACCCCACGCGTGGCAAAATACCCCGTTCGGTGAGCAGCGCAACCTGCATCGGCTCCCAACGGCAGATAGTTCCGAGAAGCCCCATTTCTACGCGGGGTCGTCTAGTGAATGCGAGCGCACGCCGATAGTGAAACTCGATCGCGGACGTGGCGCGACACCGCTGGCGCCGATGGGCTCGCGTGTGATGGCGTGGGCCAGTCGGCGCTGCTGCGTTGGGGAGATGAATGGGTGCTGGCGCGGGCTGGCCTGTTGATTCGCAGCTTGGAGCCATCTTCGTTTGGCGCAGAGGCGAACGATGACGCGCCTGGAATGCAGGGCTCGGCCAGCAGGTCCGAGCGAGCTCCGATACGGCACGCGCGGCTCCAATCGAGCGCTCCCGCTGCGATTCCACGCAACTGAAGGTTCCATCTGTCCGAACCTTGGCGTACTGGGATGGCCAAACGGAGCGACGGCGAGGGGCACATGAGCAGCAGCAGCGGTTTTTCGCGGTGGATTCAGCGGGTATCGCTCAGCGTGCTCGTGGCGGCGGCCGGCGCGTGTGAGGGCACGCA
>JAYWEH010000159.1:0-28152 GCA_043780025.1 Deltaproteobacteria bacterium | reverse complement strand
CTCTGAAGTTGGCCTAGGGCGTTACGGATTGTCTGCAGCTGCATTCATCTCTCGTGGTTTCTTGGCCACCCGGCATGGGCCACGGGGCGCACCCCGAGACTACGCCGCGCTCGTGGGGCTTACAAGCTCGTAGGAAATCCGCGGCAACCCTCAGAAACGCGCGCGGGCGATGCTCATGGCAGCGCGGCTCCCGGCTGACGCCGCTCGGCAATCGCTCGTCGCTGGCGCGAGACGCTCTCTCGGTCGACGCGCAGCTGCTCGGCGCGTTCGAGCACGTGCTCCGCAGCGTCGAGTTTGCCCATCGCGATCAGGGACCACGACTTGCCGAGCAGCGCCTCGACGAACCGAGGCCGCGCCGCGAGCAACAGCTCATATTGCTCGAGCGCGGCTGCCGGTTGATCGAGTTGCAGCGCCACGGTCGCCAGGCCGAGCCGATTCTCGAGCGCCGCCGGATCGGCAGCGAGCCCCTTGGAATAAGCCTCGCGCGCGCTCTCGAAATTGCCCAGCCGCGCGCGCACGAGCCCGAGCGCGTGCCAAACCTCCGCATCTGAAGATTTACGCCGCAGAGCTTCCTCGAGCCTCGGTTCCGCCCACTCGAGCTCGCCCCAGCGCGCTGCCCGGAGGCCACCGTTGCGCGGGCCGAGTGCATCTGCCGGTGCCACGCTAGCGGCCCGATCATACGCGGCGAGGGCCTCGTCATAGCGATGCGCGAGCTCACAAGCGTGACCGAGCTCGACCCATGGAATTGGGCTGCCCGGCGGCAAATATTCAGCCAACCGTTCGGTCTGAATTGCCGCTGCGTCGACGCGACCAACGCTACCGTACAGACGAATCAATAGCCGCCGCTCTCGGTCGGCGAAGGGCTCCTGCGTCAGATGTTCTTCCAGAAGCGCGATGGCTTCCGGCTCGCGATGGCGTTCGGCGAGCAACGCGGCACGCTCGATAGGAGGTGGTTTCAACGTGCAAGCCGCACCGCATTGCACGACACCGTACAGTAGGGCGCCGGAGAACCCGAGGCGGGCCGAAGAAATCGTGCGACCTTGTTTTGCTTTTACGCGCGCGACTGCCCACGGTACTAGATGCGAGCGCATGGCCTTGGCGGTCCCAGAAGGCGAGCCATCGAGAAAGCGCGCCGCGCGAACCCTCGACGCCAGCACAACGAGTCATTGCATGGTCCGCACAGGACTACCAGGCAGCAGCCCCATCCCTTCCAGCCTTCCCGCGCCCGCTGGGTTTCGCCGCTCGGTTGCTCGATGGTCGCACATCGCCCTACTCGCGACCCTGTCGGCTTCCGCGTGCGACGCGTTCGACTCCGATCGGAAGCCTTACACGCCATTTTCGATGGCATCGGGAGCGGGAACGCCTGGCCCTGCCGCGGAGGCGCCACCGGTAGGCGGTCAGCCTTCGCCCGCACCGTCGGAACCTGCGCTCCTCGAGGCTCCCGCGGATGCAACGAGCTGGCGGGTCGACGATCGCTTACTCGAGGCGCCGGAGGGTCGGGTGTTCCGGCTCGCGCTGGTGGACGATGTCCGCGGTGGCGCGCCAGGAGACGTGCTCGTGTGGTTATCAGGCACGCCTGAGAAACCCGCAATCGGGGAGCTGTGGCTCTATCCGGCGAGCGGCTCCCCTCGCCTGGTTTTCGGCGCGCCGACGTTTTTGCCCACCGGCCCGAGTTGCTCGCACGCAACGCGGCTCGCCCGGACGGGGCCCGGGTCGATCACGCTGGACATCAAGGCCACCTGCACGACGCCGCTCTTGCCGAGAGCGCCCGAGCACAGCGTCAGCGTGATCGCGCCCTATCGCGAGCGCCCTTTGATCGCCGGATTTCAGCTGGCGGCCCCCGCCGTCGGTGAACGCCTGGAGCTCGACGTCGTATCGGGGGACCGCGACGGCGACGGGCGCGACGACGTCGAGCTGTTCGTGCGTTTGGGCGTCCAGGACGACGCCGATATCCGCGCCCGTTTTCTGTGGCTAGATCGCCTGGCAGGGCTGTCTCGCGACACGACCGAGCCGGCTGCCTCATTTGCGGAGCTCGCCGCGCTCGAGAGCAAACGCGCGAGCAATCGTAAATCCAGCCTCGAAGTCGGGCAACGGGTGACCAGCATCCGGCGCCTGTACGCGAGCGCTTGCACCGAATCAGGTGTGCCGCGCGTGTTCAAGGACAGCGGCAACGGGCTCGACTGCGGCAGCCTCGGCCCGGTTTTTCAGACCTTGACCCGCGCTGGTATCGAAGCCTCGCTGAGCCGCGGCGAGGTCGCCAATGCGTTCGGTGAGCTCGAGCGCCACAGCTGGTTTCCCACAGGTGAGCGCGCCGACGCCGAGCGTTTCCGGCGCGACCAACTCGGCCACGTGCGCGACCGCGCGCTGCGACGGCGCGTCGTCAAGCTGGTGCCGCTCAAAGCTCCGGCGCGGGCGGCCGAAGCGGGCCCGCAATACAGTCGCCTGAGCTTCCACGCCGACGGCTCGCTGTTGTTGCTCGGCAGCGAAGGCACGGTGCGCGCAGCGCCGGACGGGCGCTTCGAATACGACGCCAGCGACGAAGTTGACGCTTGGCCCACTCAGGTTACTTCCCCCGCCGGGGAACGCCTGACGGGCCTGAGCTTCGCGTGTGAACGC
Organism: Deltaproteobacteria bacterium; assembly: GCA_043780025.1. Taxonomy (GTDB): domain Bacteria; phylum Myxococcota_A; class Polyangia; order Polyangiales; family Polyangiaceae; genus SZUA-265. Next base: position 25,536 of record JAYWEH010000159.1, on the reverse strand, counting down.
TCGGAGGTCGCGTGGTTGGTGAGCGCGGCCGATGGCAGCGCATTGCCGCCGGTGCCCACCGAGCTCAGTTCACCACGCCCCGGCAATTGTCGCGGCAATCCCGCGTTTTCGCCGCCCCGTGTCATACCCATCGGTTGGTCCGAGGCGGGCGTGGCTGCTTTCGTGGGGGCCACCCGTGTGGGCCCGCCCTCCGCGCACCCGCCGATGGGCAGCGCGCTGTCCCCCAATGGCCGCTTCAGCATCGTCGCCACCGAGTGGGGGCTCCTCGTGGCCGGCGGGGAGAAGGCAGCGCTTTGGACCTTCGATGATCCCGCGTTGTCCCCACAACTCGCGGAATGCGTCGTGAGCAACAACGCACAGGCCGCCGCGTGTTTCCTCACGGGGCGGCCTTTCGTGATCTTGCCGGATCCAAAGTCCGGCTGATTCAGGCGGGTGCTTTGGCTCGTTCCAGATAGTCGCGCGTGCGCGTATCGATCTTGACCCAGTCCCCTTCGTTGATGAATAGCGGTACGTTGACCGTCGCCCCCGTCGAAACGGTGGCCGGCTTGGTCACGTTGCCCGAGGTGTCGCCCTTGGCACCGGGCTCCGTTCCCGTCACCCGCAGCGTCACGTGCGGCGGCAGATTCACGCCGATCGGATTACCCTCGTAGATCGTCACCATGCACTCGAGGCCGTCGATCAAGAAGTCCGCGTCTTCTCCCACGGCTTCCTTGGGCACCGAGATCTGGTCACCGGACTGCGAGTGCATAAATACGAATGAATCGCCCTCGGGGTAGATGTACTGCAGGGATCGCTCTTCCGCGTCAGCCATCGAGATCTTCTCGTTGGAACGGATGTTCCTCTCCACCACCGAGCCATTCAGGAGATGGCGCATCTTGGTGCGCGTAAACGCCTGACCTTTCCCGGGCTTGACGAACTGAAAGTCCACGCACACATACGGTTGCCCGTCGTACATGAACTTGAGCCCCTTCTTGAAATCGCTGGTATCCATCGTGAACTAGCCTCTAACGGTCGCTCGGTACGTATTCAAGCCCAAACGTGCAGGGAGCACGCCCCGAGCCCTTCCCGAGTGAGCACTTGCAGGCATCCGAGGCTTGACGGCAGAGCGCGACCAGCACATGAGTTCGCCGACCGGACCTGCTCGAGGCCCTCGCCGAGCCGCCGTCCCACCAAACAGCCATGGACGACTTTGGAGAGGAACTGGAGGAAATCAAGAGGGAAATCGTCGAGAGCCGTGCCCTGACCATCAAGACGAATAACCTGGTGAATGGGTTGTCGGCGGACATCCATGGCATCGGCAAGCGGCAACAAGGTTATGAGCGCAGCCTGCGCTTCAGCAGCGTCGGATTCTACGCGCTGTTCGTCGCCGTTTCGCTACTGGGAGCCAAGGTCGTCATCGACGCCCGGGTCGAGTCCGAGCGGGTGCTGGCGAAGGAGCTGCGCGGCAGCGTCGAGCGCCTCGAGAAAGAGCTGAAGCTGCTTCAGTCTCGCGAGGAAGCCCGGGTGCAGGCGGAGCGGCGAGCAGTGGAATTCAACGATCTGGTGGCCAGCCAGAACCGCGTGGAAGTGCTCAAGCGCTGGCCCGAGGTTTCCAAGTTGGCCCTCACCCGCACGGAACGCGCCACCTTCGAGCGAGCCGTCGAGCGCTTCAAGAACGAGATGAGCGTCATCGCCTACAACGCTGGCCTCGAGCACGTGCGCGCGCAACGCTGGCACGAGGCCGAGCTCGCCTTCCGTAACGCTCTCGAGAATAAGGAAGACGCCGCCCACGCCGATGAGGCGCGTTATCAGCTGGCGCGTTCGCTGCGCACGTTGGGCCGCCAGCGCGAGGCCATCTCGATTCTGCTCGAGCTCTCGGAAGGCTCAGCCACCCGCGAGGTCACCGACGATGCCACGCTACTGCTCGCGCAATCCCAGATCGACATCCAGGCCTGGAACGACGCGAAAAATACGCTGCGCAACTTCGTGCGGCGCTTCCCCAACAGCCCGCAGCGCAACCTGGCACGCTCCGAGCTCGCGCAGCTCAAGATGTTTCATTAGAGCCCAGCGTAGGGCTCAGCGCGGACCGGCGAGCAAGACCAGTCGCGGCGCTGCGATGCCGGACACGGGGTCCCCGGCGGGCACGAGTACAGGTCCGAGATACACGAGCAGATGGCTGCGGCCAGGTTCGATCTCGTCCAGACCGCTCGCCGCCAACACCTCGGGCCACTCCCGTCGAAACTGGAACGCGCCCGAACCGCTCGTGCCGAGCTGCACGCTCCCCGGTATCTGCACGCTCGCGGCGGTGCGCGGGCGAACGGATCCGAGCGCTACCTCGAGCGCCACCTCGATCACGGGCAAGCCCGACTGAGCGGGCCCGAGCACGACATCGAGCGCGCCGGCGCTCTGGCTGGCGTTGACGAACTGCAGCCCCAAAAACGCCTCCTCGATCACGAAATAGCGCGTTTCGACCAGCAGCAGGCCCAGGTGCTGGCCGGAGATTGAATCGCGAAGGCCGCACGCCCCGAGGTCGAGCTGGGCTGCCTGTGTCGCGCAACCGGCGCTGATCAGCGCATAACTCTTGCCACTGCCGAGTGCCCCGGCGGCCAGCAGCAACGAACCGGCTCGGCGCGGCCGCTCTGGCTCCGAGAAAGCTCTAACGACGCCGTTTTCGACGCCGGCTTCCAGAGCGGCGTCGCTCGCGCCGGCGTCGCGAGGGGCCGGGCCCGGGTCAACCAACGCTGTCTCGAGCAGGCTCGCACAACTCGCGCCCGCCGCCGCGGTGGCTGGCAAGAGAAACAATTCGACCTGCTGCGGCTCGCTCGACACGTCCCAATCGATGGGCATGCGGTGCACGGCCCCAAACGCCAATCCGGCGCTGGGCAGAGGCGCGCCGCTGCCGATCGCCTCGCCCGTGTTCGGATCCAGCCAACACGACACCAGCTGCCCGCCATCCACCACGCCGTGGACCAGGCTGAGCTCCGGCGCACCGGAGGGCTGCGGCTCATCGGGCTCTGCGCCCGTACCCCCCGGCGATCCCGAGGAGGCTCCGCCGAGCTCGATGTTGCCAGCTCCCCCGGCGGACGAGCCTCCCGCCGTTGGCTCCCGCAGCTCGAGCCCCGACGTGTTGGTCTTGCACGCGCAGCACCAGAGCACGAGCAGGAGGGAGGCAACACAGGAGGGCCCGGTGCGCCTCATGCAACGGACGATGCCGCGGCGGGAGCAGAGAAGCAAGGCGTGATGACGGGACGCCCGGTCCCATGCCAGGCAGGACGCGACTCAGGGCGCGGAGTGCTCGAACAATTCGACGTGACTGACACACAACTTCGTGTCAGCGCCCGTCCCCGCCGCCTTGGCCAAGAACGCCACTCCGACGCTCGGATCGCCCTGACCCTGCACGAAATCCACGACAAATACCCTGGGCTCGCTCGACACCGGAACGCGCGCCCCCGCGCTCGCCGAAAACGGCAGCACCGAGTGCCCCACCCCGACCAGGATCTGCGAAGGCCAGGGCTCGCTCGCCCAGGCCTTAAACGCCAGCCGATAGGGCTTGCCCGCTCGAAGCTCCACCGGCTTCGGTGCGGCGGCGCCCTTCCCGACCCAGGGCCAGCCCGCCAAGATGCGTTCGCTGGAGCGCAACGTCACGCACATCCCGGCCGAAACCAATTCGTGCGCCTTGGCGTCGCCCGGCTCACGCCGCAAGTCATCCCACCGCCTCACCTGATAGGCGGAGCTGGCCGGCGAAAAAGGCACCTCCCCGAACAGGCTCGACGAGGAGCCGAGCGGCTCTCCCGCTCCGAGCACGCGCGCGGCCGCTTTGAACGCATTCGGTTCGAGCAGGGACGCACCGCCGAGCCCCGCGTCCTGTTGACCCGACTGAAACAGCCCGCCGAGCAGACGCCCGACGCCCGCGAGGAGTACCACGCCGAGCATCATGCTCGCGCCCCACACGCCGGGACGTGACGACCAACGTTTCACACGGACGAGTTCTCTGGCGCGCGCCGGCAGGCCTGGCCCCCGCCGCGCTTCTCGGCTGAGCCGCGCATGCAGGCGCTCCCGCGCCGAGGCAGGTACGGGCTCTTCTTGCCGAAAACTCCGCACGCGTGCGAGCAACTCGCCCTCCTCGGCGGACCACTCTTTCGTCGACAATTCGCCTTCTGCCATCGCCTAGCCTGACTCGCGACCTCTCACCGTCGCCACATAGCGCCGAAACACCGCCCGTGCGCGCTGCACGCGCGCAAAAATGACCGATTCTGACGAGCCCAGCTGCTCGGCAATTTCGCGAGCCGTGAGCTCTTCGAGTTCGAACAGAATAAACGCGACTCGCTGCGGCTCGCTCATCTGATCGAGCGCGGCTTGCACCAGCGCGAGCTCCCGCTTCTGCTCGAGCGCTCGCGCGGGGTTCGTAGCGGCTGTCTGTGGGTCGAGGGCGAGACTCATCGCCTCATCGTTTGCGTCGAGGGGCTCCACGGGGCGCCGGCGCCGGCCACGACGCCAGTTGGAGGCGACGCGCGCCGCGGTGGCGAGCAGAAAGGACCGCTCGCGCCCCGGCTCGATGTCGCGCAGACGCCGCACGCACACCAGCATGACCTCCTGGACCACATCCTCCAGATCGCACGCCAGAACCCCGAGCTCGCGTGTGGTGCGCCAGACGGCGGCCAGGTGGAGCGCTGCAATTTGCTCCACGCGCGCCGCCTCGGCCTCGAGCTCCCTTTCACGAACGGACACGTCGGCGAGCTTTGCGGGCTCCGCTGCGGCGGAAAACGCGGCCCAATCTGGAACGGCGGAGAATTTCACTGGGCTGACAAAGGATAATGTCCGACGCCCGCCAAAGCTCGACGCAGGTTCGCGCTTTTTTTCGCGTCGAGCCGGCGGCCGCCCCGGACATTGTTAACTGTGGAGACAATGCCCACTCGCCCGATCTCGCCTGCGTCACCGCCGCTCTTCGTGCCCACGGGCCGTGATCGCTCGCCCTGCGACCTCTTGTACGATACGCCGATCGAGCGCCTCGACCTGGCTTCCGCGAGGGAGGCGCTGACCTTCGCGTTCGCGAGCGGCGACGCTGACGTCTTCACGAGCCTGCTCGATCACACGCCGACCGCTCCCACGTCCTTTCTCGCCGCGGACTTCGAACGGGACCTGGAGCTCGCCCGCTTCGTCGAGCGCTGCCTACCCGTTGTGGCCCGGGGGCACGCCCGCGCGGGGAGCCGGCAATACCTGTTGCGGGTGCTGTCGTGCCCCCCAACCGAGCGATCGCACGTCGAGTTTCGCCAGCGCATCTGCGCCGAGCTCGCGGGCTCGCCCCCGCTCGCCGAGCGCCTGGAAGAGTTGTACGTGCGGCTGCTCCAATTTCGAGAGCGCATCAGCCGCCCCGGCGTAGGTGTACAGGGCAGCGTCGAGCGGCGCCTTGGCGTGCTCGATGCGCTCCGCGCGGTGATCGAGGCGCTCTCGGAGGGCTTTGACGGCACGACCTCCGGGCTACGGCGCCTCTACGACTACGGGCAAGCCATCGCCCAGAGCACGGGCTATCAGCGGCTGACCGAACTCTGCGACTACGAGCGGAAGCGTGCGGAGGTCGATCTGCGCATCAGCGTCGGTTTCGACGGCCGCATCCGAAGTTTCGAGCTCTTGGAGCAGCGCGAACCTCGCTCCAATGCGTTCTATTCGACGCCGCTCGGCCGGCTCTGGACGCGCCTTTCTCTGCTGATTGGCGGTTACCAAGCCTCCACGGCCGAGCTCTTGAGCCGGCTGGTGGACAGCGTATTTTCGGAGCTCGAAGCCGAAGTATTGTTCCTGTTTCAGCTGATCGGCGACATCGAAATCTACCTTGGAGCGCTCGGTTTTCGCCAGCTGGCGGAGCGAGCTGGGCACGCCGTCTGCCTGCCCGAGTTCAGCTCCGGAGGCGCACGCCTGGTGGTCGCGCTGTTCAACCCCTGGCTGGTCGCCGAAGGTCGGCCTTGTGTTCCCTGCGACCTCGGCCTCTTGCCGAGCGAACACCTCGTCTTCATCACAGGCCCCAATTCGGGCGGAAAGACGCGGCTGCTGCAGGCGTTGTGTCTGACGCAACTGCTCGGGCAATCTGGGCTGTTCGTGCCGGCGGCCTACGCCGAGCTCCGCTGGGCGAGCGGGCTGTTCGCCTCGCTGGTCGAGAACCACAGCGTCGACCCGATGGAGGGACGCCTCGGCACCGAGCTACTACGCATCCGGCGTGCTTTCGAGCAGCTGCGCACCGGCAGCATGGTGGTGATGGACGAATTGTGCTCTGGCACCAACCCGAGCGAGGGTGAAGCGTTGATGCGCCTGGTGATCGAGGCGCTGTATCTGCTAGAGCCGCAAGCCTTCATCACGACGCACTTCCTGGGTTTCGCTGCGAGGCTCGCGGCGAGCGCCCCCCAGCACCGCTTTCTTCAGGCCGAGCTCGACACGCGCGAAGCGCCCACGTACCTCTTCGTAGACGGCGTCGCAAAAACCTCTCTAGCTCACCGCGTGGCGGAACGCCTGGGCGTGAGCAAAGCCGCACTGGCACAGCTGATCGCTCAGAACAACCCGGAGCTCCGCGACCTTCCGGCCGCCCCCTGACCGGCGTATCAGCCGCAGCCCTCAGGTGAGCCCGCCGGGGTGCAGACAACGCCGGCCTCGCCCGATACGCAGCGCTCGGGGGATCTGCTCGCGCATGAACGCGTGCGCGAGCTCCACGGCGCTCTCCAGTGTATAGCCGTGCGCCAGCCCCGCCGCGATCGCCGAGGCCAGGCTGCAGCCGGTGCCGTGGGGCGGATCGGGCAGCCGCGGCGCCTCAAAACGCCGTTCCAGGCCGTCAGCGGTGCGCAACAGATCAATGACGGTGTCACCGGGAAGGTGCCCGCCCGTGATCAACACCGCGCTCTGACCCATGAGTAGCAAGCGATCGGCGGCCAAATGCAGCTCCGCTTCGTCACGAATCGTGAGGCCCGTGAGCAGCTCCGCCTCTGGCACGTTCGGCGTAATGAGCGCGCACAGCGGCATCAGCCGTTCAATCAGCACCGAGTGCCCTTCCACCTCCAGGAGCGGGTGCCCGCTGCTCGACACGAGCACCGGATCGAGCACGATCGGAATGCCGCGCGCTTTGCGTTCGCACACGCGTGTGACGAGTTCCACGGTGGCACGCCGCGCCAACATGCCGATCTTCACGCAATCAGCGCCGACGTCGTCGAGAATTGCCTCCATCTGGCGCTCCACCAGGAACGAATCCACCGCCACCACGTCGTGCACGCGGTGCGTGTCCTGAACCGTGATCGCCGTGACGGCGCTGGTCGCGTACACGCCGAGCGCCTGCAGCACTTTGAGGTCCGCTTGCAGCCCAGCACCGCCGCTCGGATCCGCGCCGGCGAGCACCAACACGCGCGGAGGCGGCGGCGCAGGCTCCGCTTCGAGCGTGGCCCGGCCATTGGCGGCACCATTCGTTTTGTTCACCGATTTCACTCTTTCACTGCTCGGCCGTTGGCCCCGCGGCGGTCGGACATCGCCAATTTCGTCACTTTAGCGCTTTACTTTGATCTCGCGCCGCGGTGGGCTCCAACGGCAAACTCGCGGACGGTATAGAAAGGCACACGGATGGCCACGGGCAAGGAACTGATCGAACGTCTCGGCGCAAAAGTAGCCAAGGATCCCAGCGTCGCCAGCAACTTCGGCGCGATCTACAAGTTCGTCCTCGAAGGCGAGGGTGGCGGGACCTGGCTCGTCGATCTCAAGGACGCCCCGGGCGCCCGTGAAGGCGACGGCGAAGCGGACTGCGCGATCAGCCTGAGCGCTACCGATTTCGTGGACCTGATCGAGGGCCGAGCCAACGGACAACAGCTCTATTTCCAAGGCAAGCTCCGCATCGATGGCAATCTCGGACTGGCTCTGAAGCTCCAAAATCTTGCTGACCTCGCCCGCTGATCCCCGTCCGAAAGTCGCCTTCCTCGGGCCGCTCGGAACCTTCACCCACGAAGCGGCCCTCGCCCATTTTGGCGCGGCCGTAGAGCTCGATGGGCAGCCGTCCATTCCGGCCGTGTTCGAGGCCGTAGCCCGTGGCGAGGCGGCGTGGGGCGTAGTCCCGATCGAGAACTCGATCGAAGGCGGCGTCAATTTCACGCAGGACACACTGCTCGAGACGACTTTGTCGCTGTGCGGTGAAGTCATGGTCGACGTGGAGCAATGCCTGCTCGGTGAAGCGCTGGAGCGGGCTGCGATCGAACGGGTCTATTCGCATCCGCAAGGGCTGGCCCAATGCCGCCGCTGGCTGCTCGCCCATCTGCCCAATGCCATGCCGATCCCCACGGCCTCGACCGCGCAGGCCGCCCACGTGATCAAGGGCGACGCCAAAGGCGCGGCGATCGCCAGCCGGCTCGCAGCGGAGCTCGCAGGCGTTCGCATCATGGCCACCGCGATTCAGGATCGAAAACCCAACGTCACTCGTTTCGCGGTGCTCGGCACCGCCAGCGCTCCCCGCAGCGGCAACGACAAGACCAGCCTGGTCTTCTCGACCCCGGACGAACGCGGCGCGCTCGTGCGGGCGTTGCGCATCTTCGATCGCGCGGGCATCAACCTCTGCCGCATCGAGTCGCGTCCACGCGGCGGCGAGACCTGGCAATACGTCTTCTTCGTCGACCTCGAAGGCCACCAACAAGACGAGCCCGTGCGCGGAGCCCTCTCGGAGCTCGAAGACCAAAGCGAAATGGTCAAAGTCTTCGGTAGCTACCCAAGAGCGCGGCCGCGCCCCAAGACCACCCCCCCCAAATCATCCGCACCCTAGCGCGGGCCCGGGCGGCGCTAGCAGCAGCGCCAACTCGAGAGCAGAAAGTGGTGGCCGCCTCCCTAGCCTCCACTTGCGCCAGTCCCGTCGCTCCCAGAAAATCGCAACTCGACCAAGGCTCTTCAGAGCCAGAGCTTGCCCTCGAGGTGGGGCTCCGGGGCCCCAACTCCAAGAGACCCAACTCCAAGAGACTAGTCTCGACTGCCGATGAACAACCGCAGCACGTACCAGAACATCATCGCGATGGACGCGAACAGTTCGAGAGCGGCCGCCACGTAGCTGTCCTCGTGGAAGTGGTGCAGCACGTTCGAGGTGTCATAGAGCACCGCAGCACCGGCCAGGCCCACCATGGCGACGGAGAAGAAGCTGCCTAGCGAGAAGCCGAAGATCACGCCGGCGACGATCGCCACCAGCGCGACGATGAAGCCCCAGCGCAGGATCGAGCCGAGAAACGAGAAGTCCTTGCGGGTCGTGAACACGACCGCGGTGAGGCCCGCGAAGCCCAGCACCGTCGTCAGCGCCGCGCTTTGAATCGCGCCGGGCGCGTACCTCTCCGCCATCGCGAGCAGCGGCACGAAGAAGACCGCTTGCAGCGCGGAGTAAGCGAACAGGCCAACGTACTGCGTGGTCAGCGAACGAGCCGAATGCGCCAGGTTGCGGAAGGCGGCCCCCAGCACCATGAAGCCGCCGAACACCAGCAGCCAGCCGAAGCCCGAACCGGTGAACAACCGCAGAATCGGCACCGCCAGGCCGCTCGTGAACAGGAACACGTCAAAAGCGGCAAATGCCAGGATGGCTGCCAGCAGGTGACCGTAAGTGCGCAGAATGAAGCGGGCACGCGCTTGGACTCCGAGATTCGAGACGGAAGCCGCACTCGCTGCATTTCGATAGGCGTAGTTCATGACCTGTTCTGCTTCTCCCTTTGAACCAGACATATGCACTCGCGGAGCGCCAGACGCAACCCACACCGGACCGGCGGCTCACAACCGCATCACGGCGGCGCCCCAATGCAGCCCAGCACCCAGCGCGAGAAAACAAACGAGCTGCCCGGCTTGGAGCCGGCCGTCGCGGCGCATTTCGTCCACGAGGATCGGGATCGTCGCGGCTGAGGTGTTGCCGTAGTTGAGGATGTTGGAGGGCACCTTTTCCACCGGCACCCCGAGCCGCTCCCGAACGACCCGATTGATGCGGTCGTTGGCCTGGTGGGCGATGAACCAGTCGACCTCTTCGAGCGTGACGTGCGCCCGGTCGCACGCGGCGCGCACGGTTTGAGGCAGTTTGCTGACGGCATGCCGAAACACTTCGCGGCCATTCATGCGCGGAATGAAATCCGAGTCATCGACCATCGCCGAGGTCAGGTAGGGCCGCCGCCGGAAACCGACGTCGATGCGCAAATCGTCGCTGTACCGGCCGTCGCTGTGCAGGTCGACCGCGAGCAGCCCTGCCCCCGGTGTCTCGCCGCGTTCCACCACGAGCGCGCCAGCCCCGTCCCCGAAAATTACCGCAAAATCACGGTGCCGCGTCGCTCGCTCATAATCCGCGGCGGAAGCCTTGCCGGTGCCCTCGAGAACATCCCATTCACGCCACGGCATGAAGCCGGCGTGCGCTTCGGCGCCCACCACCAGAATCGTGTCGATGCCGTCCGTCTTCAACAGGGCGTCGGCCAGTTGAAGGCTGTAGATCATCGCCGCGCACTGAGTGCGGACGTCCAACGCCGGCGTCCCGGGGCAGCCCAGCTTGGCGCCGAGCAACGGGCCCGAGCCCGGCAGGATATGATCCGGCGTCATGGTGTTAAAGATGATGTAATCCAGATCCTTCGCGGTGCGGCCCGCTGACTCGAGAGCGAGCTGAGCCGCCGGAACCGCCAAATCCGAAACGCCCTGGCCTTCCGGACAGAAGTGACGACGCTGGATCCCGGTCCGCTGTTGGATCCATTCGTCGCTCGTATCCATGAGCCGAGCGAGGTCGTGGTTCGTGTACGGGTCCCCGGGGAGGTAGCGGCCGGAACCGACGATGGTAATGCCAGACATGCCTGAGGTTTCTCGGGCGTGACCCCATATCTGGTCGGACGCGCCGAAGGTGAGGTAGCTCGAGCCCCGGCCCAAGGTCACGGCGAAAAGCGCATTTGCAGGATAAAAGCCCACACCGGAACCAATAACCGAACAGCCGACCCGGCTGAGCGTCTTAAACAGCCCAGGACCGCCTGGCTCGGTCCGGCTCAGAGTTTGTTCGCAGCCGACTCTCCATAATAGACTTTGTCACCGGTCGCTGACGCACGGCCGGGACGGGCGCGAGGTGCGCGAACGACGTCAGAGGCGGTCGAGCAAACGTGGCGAACGGAAAACATACGAGTTTCATGCGGTCCTTGTGCATGGGCTACATCGAAGAGGACATGCTCATCCCCTTCCCGAGCCAGAGCTCGGAAGAGCGCGAAACCCTGAAGGGCGTCGTGGAGTCGGTCAGGGACCTGCTGTCGCGGCACGAAGCGGATTTCCCGAAGTGGGACCGCGCCGCCGAAATGCCCAAGAGCTACATCGAAGAGCTCAAGAGCTTTGGCCTGTTCGGCCTGGTGATCCCCGAAGCGCATGGCGGCCTCGGATTCGGCAGCGCTGCCTACTCCAGAACCTTACAGGAAATTGCGCGATTCGATGCGTCGACCGCCGTTACCGTCGGCGCGCACAGCTCGATTGGTATGCGCGGATTGCTCTTGTTTGGCAGTGATGCGCAAAAAGACCGATTTCTGCCGCGACTGGCCTCCGGGGAGATGATCGCGGCGTTCTGTCTGACCGAGCCGGGCTCCGGCTCGGACGCGGCTTCAATCCGCACCACGGCCACGCGCGACGGCGACGACTGGATCCTGGACGGCAACAAGCTCTGGATCACAAACGGGGGTATTGCGGACTTTTTTACGGTATTTGCCAAGACAGAACATGCCGATCAGCGCGGACACATGACAGCCTTCCTGGTGACCCGCGACATGCCCGGCGTCAGCGTGGGCCCGCACGAAGACAAGATGGGCCTGCGCGCCAGCTCGACTACCACCGTGCACTTCGAGCGCGTGCGCGTCCCAGACGCCTTGCGCCTCGGCGAGGTGGGCAAGGGCTTCAAGGTTGCCATGAAGATCTTGAACAGCGGCCGCACGGGTCTCGGCGGCGGCGCTGTCGGAGCCATGAAGCAACTGATTTCGCTGTCGACGAAGCAAGCCAACGAGCGCCAACAGTTCGGCAAACGCATTCGCGAGTTCGGTCTGGTCAAACAGAAGATTGGTCACATGGTCGTCGAGTGCTACTCGTCCGAGGCGGCCGTTCACATGGTCGCCGCGCTCGCCGATCAGGGCCACGAGGAATACGCCGTGGAAGCGGCGATCAGCAAAGTCTATTCGTCCGAGGCGCTGTGGCGCTCTGCCGACGAAGCGCTGCAGATCGCGGGCGGCAACGGCTACATGAACGAGTATCCGTACGAACGCATCGTGCGTGATGCGCGCATCAACCGCATCTTCGAAGGCACGAATGAAATCTTGCGCTTGTTCATCGCCCTGACGGCCATGGACGGCGTGGGCAGCCAGCTCAAGGAGCTGTCCAAGAGTTTGCAGGGCGTGTTCGAAGACCCGATCAAGGGTTTCGGCGTGCTCTCGGAGTACGCGCTGCGCCGCGCGTCCCTCGCCACGGGCATTCGCAACAGCGCCTTCACCAAGCTCGATGCGCGCTTGAAGGCACACGCCGCGGTGTTCGAAGAGGCGACGCAGGACCTGGCCATCGCGGTGGATCGCGTGCTGCGCAAACACGGCCGCAACATTATCGGCAAGCAGCTCGCCTCCAAGCGCCTGGCCGACGCGATGATCGACATGTTCGTGCTGGCGTGTACGTTGAGCCGCGTCAACTCGTCACTTTTGGCCAAGGGCGAAGAAAAGGCTCGCGAGGAGATCCAAATCCTCGACGTGCTCTCCGATTTGGTGCGGCGCAGGGTCCGGCAGAATTTCGATTCGGTGGACCGGAACGAAGACGAGTCGCTGAAGGCCCTGGCCGATCACGCCTGTGATGCGGAGCGCTACGCCTGGGACACGATTTGATCTAGCCGCCTTTTGATCTAGCCCGCTTGATTTAATCGCCGCTAACGGGCAGCGGCGGCGTGTTATTAGCCGGGGCCGATGACCCGCCCAGCGTCTTGGCCTAGCTTCTCTCGCGCGACGCGCTCGCGCGCCAGCGCCGCGATGGCTCTGTCAGCGGCGCTTTGGGCCTGGGGGGCCAGCACGCTTTCGTCGAATCCGAGCGCGCCACTCAGCATCGCGATGGGCCTGTTCGCCGCGTCGCAGTTGGCCGCCGCCCTCGGCATCTGGGCGTTCCCCAACAGGATGCGGCAGATCTGGCGCAGCTCGGCTGTGTGCTCGCTGATTTTTGGCGGCGTGTGTCTGCTCGCCGTAGTGTGGACCTGCATCAGCTTGCCGCTCAGCCACGGGGCCCTAGGCGGGACCGTGGCGGCGCTGCTCGTCATCATTGCCGTGCTCGTAGCGGCAGCAACGCTGCCCCTCGGCATGTGGGGCCTTCGAGCGACGCGCAAAGCCGAGCGAGGTTGAAATGCGACCCCGCGCAAAGGCGTTCTCTAGCTACGCCGTGGCCATCAGCGCCACCTTGATCACGCTCTCACCGCTGCTTCCTGGCTCGGCAGACTCATTTCCCCTCTCGACTTACCCGATGTTCGCGCGTCCGAGAGAGGAGCTCACCTTGCACGCGCTGATCGCGATCGCGCCGGACGGAAGTGAGCAGCCCGTCGGGCCCGAGTTGCTCGCGGGCGGTGAAGTGCTGCAAGCCAAGGCGCTCATTCAGCAAAGCGTGGCACGAGGCCCGCGGGCGATGGCGGAGCTGTGTGAACTCGCGCTCGAGCGGCTCGCCGCGAAGCTCGGTCCCCAACCTGGAGTGCGCGTCGAGCTCGTGCGCCAGCGCTACCGTCCACTCGACTACTTCCTCGGCGCGCGCCGCCCGTTGGAACGGCATTCGCTAGCGCGCTGCGTCGCAGAACCCGCCGGCGCGGCAAGAGGGCCACGACAATGACGGCGGTGCTGAGCCGCTTGGACGCTTGGTTCCGCGCTCCATTGCCGAACCAACGCTTGCAGCTCGCGCGGTTTTGCATCGGTGCCTACGCGGTGGTCTATCTGGTCAGCCGCGCGCGTCATCTGCTCGCACCCCTCGACTATCCGCCGGCTCAGTTCGCGCCAGTGGGCATGATTTCTGCGCTGGACGCGCCGCTCGGGGCGATCTGGCTGTACGCCGCACTCGCCGTCGCGGTGCTCTCCGGCACCGCGTTCAGTCTTGGGCGTTTCTCGCGCGTGGCCGACCCCGTGTTCGCGCTGAGCCTGTCGTGGGTGCTGAGCTACCGGCACTCCTGGGGCATGATTTTCCACACCGACAACTTGCTGGTGCTGCACGTCGCCGTGTTGGCACTGGCTTCCGCCGTCGCGCCGGTGCCAAAGCTCGGTTCGGAGGCCCCCACAGAGCCCGCGAAAACCGCTGAAGCCGACGCACAAAGCGGCTGGATCCTGCGCACGCTGTGCCTCGTGACGGTGGCGACGTACGTCATCGCTGGCGTCGCGAAGCTCTCGCTCGCGGGTTGGGGCTGGATGAATGGCTCGACCTTGCGCGATCAGATTGCCTACGACGCACTCCGCAAGCTCGAGCTCGGCAGCGTCCACTCGCCGCTCGGCACCTGGCTCTTGCCGCATGCCTGGGTATTTCCACCGCTGGCCGCCTTCTCGCTCGCGGCCGAGCTCTTGGCCCCGCTGGCGCTGCTCGGCCGCCGTGCGGCCGCCGTGTGGTGCATCGCGGCGTGGTTGTTTCACGCCGGCGTGCTGGCCTTGATGGCGATCGCATTCCCGTACCCGCTGAGCGCCGTGGCCTTCGCGTCGTTCGCTCCGCTCGAGCACTGGTGGCCGCGCCTGCGGGCGCGGCTCAGGCAAGTTCGGGCGCCGGCGCGCGCGGCCTGACGGCCCTGCCAGGGCTATTCCAGCAGTTTTTGGGTTGGGGCCGGGCCGGCGCCGAGAGTAGAGTCGGCGGCGATGAAGTCACTTTACGATCGGACCGAAGCGGAACGAGTCCGCCAGCAATACGCGAGCCAAGGCGCCGATCTGGCTGACCGAGTCTACACCTCGCGGCTGCTCGGGCGTGACCCTTTGCTGGTGCTGCACGGCGGCGGCAACACCTCGGTCAAAGGCCGCAGTCGCGAAGCGGACGGCGAAGCCGTCGACGTGTTGTGGGTGAAAGGCAGCGGCTACGATCTCGAGCGCATCGAGCCGAAAGGGTTCTCGGAATGCCGGCTGAAGCCCCTCCGCGGTTATTCTCGCCTGCCTGCTCTCTCGGATGAAGCCATGGTGTCCGCGTTGCGGTCGCAGATGCTCAATCCGAGCGGGCCTACGCCTTCGGTCGAAGCCCTGCTGCACGCCGACCTGCCCGGCAAGTTCGTCGACCATACGCACGCCAACTCGGTGCTCGCCATCGTCGATCAGCCCGACGGGGCCGCGCGCGTGCGAGAGATCTGGGGCGACAGTGTGACGCTGCTGCCCTACGTGCCGCCGGGGTTCATCCTGGCCCAACGCATCTTCCAGCTCGGCATCGCGCCGGACTCGCCTCCGCTCTTGGTGCTGGAAAAACACGGCGTCTTCACCTGGGGCTCGAGCGCCGAGGAGAGCTACGAGCGCATGATTGAGGCCGTCAGCCGCGCCGAGTCCTACGTGGAGTCGGCGCGCCGCTCTGTGACGGTTCCGGGCGCCTTGATTCCGAAAGTGAGCGAGGGCCAGCGAGCTCGCGTCGGCGCCGTGTTACGCGGAGCGCTGGCGCGCTCGGAGGGCGGCACGCGATTCCT
This sequence comes from Deltaproteobacteria bacterium, assembly GCA_043780025.1. GTDB lineage: Bacteria > Myxococcota_A > Polyangia > Polyangiales > Polyangiaceae > SZUA-265. Next base: position 9,932 of record JAYWEH010000159.1, on the reverse strand, counting down.
CCTCGATTGGCGAACCGGGCCCAAGGTGCTCGAATTTCTGGCGCGTGACGGCGCGCGTGACGTGACGCTGCGCGGCTGCATCACGCCGGACCACAGCATTCGCACAAAGCCGTTTCCGGCCTGGCTGACCGAGTGCGCCACGGAGGGCGACTCGATCGATCGGCTGAGCCAGCGCGTGAGCCAAGGCTTGGACGATTTCAAGGAGCGGTACACGGCCTACTTTGCGAGCAACTCGGCTCGCTCGGCCACGCTGCTCACCCGGCTCGATCCGCTGCCGCGCGTGGTGGCTGCGCCGGGCCTCGGTATCATCGGCCTGGGCCGCACCCAGGCGCAGGCGAAGGTCGCCGCCGACCTGTATGAACACGCAATCGGGGTCATGTCAGCGGCGGAGGCCATCGGCACCTACCAACCCTGTTCCCTGTCCGATCTCTTCGACGTCGAATACTGGAGCCTCGAGCAGGCCAAGCTCGGCGGCGCTCAAAAGGACAGCGCGCTCGCCGCTCAGATCGCATTGCTCACGGGCGCCGCCAGTGGCATCGGGCTCGCCACGGCGAGCCACTTTCTCGCGCTCGGCGCGCACGTCAGCCTCGTCGATCAGGACGCTGCGGCGCTCGAGCAAGCGCGTGCCAGCCTGGCGCTTCGCTACGGCGCGGCGGTTCACGCCTCCGTGGCGGATCTCACGCAGCCCCTCCAGGCCCGCGCCGCGCTCGGCGCGGCCGTGCGAGCGTTCGGAGGCCTCGACATCGTCGTCTCCAACGCCGGCAACGCCCCGAGCGGCGCCTTGCATGGCGCAGACGGCAGCGCCCTGCTGGCCCGCTCGATGGAGCTCAACTTGCTGAGCCACCAGTACGTGGCCCAGGCTGCCTCCGAGTGGTTCTTGGCCCAGGGCATTGGCGGTTGCCTGCTCTTCAATGCCTCCAAGAGTGCCTTCAACCCAGGTCCGCTGTTCGGCCCCTACGCCGTGCCGAAGGCCGCGCTAGTCGCGCTCATGAAGCAGTATTCCATCGATCTGGCACCGTCCGGCGTCCGCTCGAACGCCGTGAACGCGGACCGAGTGCGGACAGGTCTGTTCTCGCCTGAGCTCGTCGAATCCCGCGCACGAGCCCGTGGGCTCAGCGCGAACGAATATTTCGCGGCAAATCTGCTGGGCCGCGAGACCCTGCCCGAGGACGTGGCCCGCGCATTTGCATATCTGGCGACGGCCCACGCGACGACCGGTGCCGTGATCCCCGTCGATGGCGGCAATGCTGCCGCATTCCCTCGCTAGCCTCGATCCTCCGAATTGAGGCCAATCATCAGCCCGTGGGCCATGCTTTTGGGGCTGATGTTTAGCGACGTCGCTCCGTTCATTTCCGAACAGGGCAGACGCTGTGAAGGACCGCCAGATCTTAGACGAAAGGTACGTCATCGTGCGCTCGCTGGGTAGCGGGCCGACCGGCAACCTTTACGAAGCGGAGAACCTGCTGCTCGGCAAGCGCGTCGGGATCAAGATGATCGATCCCTCGCTGGCGCGGAGGCCCGGGGTCGCTGACAAAGTCCTGGCCAAAGCGCGCGAGGTGGCGACGCTCGATCACCCCAATATCGCGGGGCTGCTGGATCTGGGGGAGAACGAAGGCACCCCGTACATCGTCACCGAACCGCTCGGCGGTCACCCGCTCGAGCGCGAAATCGATTCGGCGAATCCCTGCTCTGTGGCGGCGGCCTGCGACCTGATTCTTCAAGTGCTTTCAGCGCTCGACTACGCTCACCTCAACGGTGTCGTGCACGGCGCGCTCAATCCGAGCAACGTCGTCATCGTCTACCCGCGGCCGGGCGTCCCCTGGGTCAAAGTGACCGATTTTGGTCTCTCGCAGGCGCTCGAGGACCTCGATGGGGACGCACCGCGCCCACCGGCAGGGGGGTACCGCGCCCCCGAATACGCGGGCAAAACCGACATCGGGCCGCGCGCGGACGTGTACGCCGCAGCCGCCCTGCTCCACGCGCTTCTACACGGCGTTCCACCGGGCGACGATGTCGAGTCTTCCAGCCGCGTGCCCCCGGAGCTCAGCCGCATCTTGAGCGAGGCACTGCGCCCGAATCCCGCCCAGCGCACAGATTCGGCCCAGACCTTGGCTACCCAGCTCGGCCCGTTTGCGCAAGAAGCGAGGCTCACCGAGATCCGTCTGTCGAGCCCCCCGTCGATTCGCTGGGTGAGCAGCCCGCCCGTATTGTCCATACCGGTGGTGTCTGCCCCGGCGCGTGAAGTGGTGGCCGTGCATCGGTCCAGCCTCGGGCCGGAATGTGCCGCCGAGGTGGCGTTCCGCCACTCGTGCGTCACGGAATCGCTGCTGCGAAACCCACGTTTCCCGAGCGACAGTGTTTCGTCCTGGAGCAAGCGCTGGCGCTCTCTGCGCGCGGCGTTGGCCTCCCGCCCAGACGTCGGAGCCGCCTGGCTTTTTGCCGCCGCCAGCGTCGGTGCGGGCATCGCCTGCGCCCTGCTCGCGGCGTGGCTCGAGTGAACCCGGCGAAGCGCCCGCGTCTTTTCGCACGCGCGCGGCTCGTTATTCTCGGCGAATTGTTGTAGTCCCACCGCCGATGGCCGTGTCGAAGCAATCGCTCCTGGACGCGATCGAAAAAATCCAGGTCCCGGGCCTGTCGGGTTCGCTGCTCACGTTGCGCATGCTGAGCGAACTGGACGTCACGGCCGACGCCGTACGTCTGGTGCTCGTCTCTCCCGATCCGGCCTACGCGCACGCTGAGCCACTGATCGCCAGCCTACGGCAGCGGCTCGAGCCGCTCAGCGGCGGGCTCTCGGTGGACATCAGCTGGAGGGCGCCCGTGGCCACGCGCAGCATCGGCGCGGATGATCCAGTGCCTGGTGCGAAAAACATCGTGCTCGTGATGAGTGGCAAAGGGGGTGTCGGCAAGAGCACTGTCGCCACCAACTTGGCCCTGGCGCTGAGCCGAGCGGGCTACCGCGTTGGGCTCCTGGACGCGGACATCTACGGACCGAGCATCCCGACCATGTTGGGTGTCACGGGCCGTCCCACCACCGACGGCACACGGATCCATCCGCTCGAGCGCTTCGGCGTGAAGCTGATGAGCATCGGCTTCCTGCTCGACGATCCCAGTTCGGCCGTGGTGTGGCGCGGGCCCATGCTGCAGAGCGCGCTGCTACAATTTTTGAAGGACGTCGACTGGGGTGAACTCGACTTCTTGCTCCTGGATATGCCGCCGGGCACCGGCGACGTCGCGCTGACGCTGTCCCAGAAGGTGCGTTCCACCGGCGCCATCGTGGTGACGACGCCGCAGGAAGTAGCGCTGCAGGACGTGTACAAGTCCGTGTCCATGGCCCACAAAGTGGGCATCCCCATCTTGGGCGTGGTCGAAAATGAAAGTTATTTCGTGTGTGACGGTTGCACGAAGAAGCACGAAATCTTCGGTAGCGGCGGCGGAGCCAAGGTCGCGGCGCTGGCTAAAGCGCCGCTGCTCGGGCAAATTCCGCTCGACACGGCGGTGCGGCAGGCGGGTGACGGTGGTATACCCGTCGTCCAATCGGCGCCGGGGTCCGAGATCGCCAAGGCTTTCGTGGCCGTGGCGGACCGGCTCGTCACTATCGTCAACCAAATCGCACCCGCCAGCAGCACGGTTCAGATCGACCGCAGCGGCGGAGTGAACCGCCACCTACCCATTTCACGTTGACCTTGGCCGGAGGCCACGACCACTCCGGTTCGCGAGCGCGCGACCGCGGTTGGCACGAGCCAAAAGGCACGATATAGAGGACGCCCCGAAGGCCCCAATGACTGCTCAAACACCCGCACCGCGCGAGGACGCGGCGGCGCCTGCTCCAGAGGCTGCCGCTGCCGACGCCGGATCAAACTCATCGGCTCCCACCTCAGCAATCGAGAGCGCGGAGCCGCCACGCGAGCCTGCGGGCACGTCCGAGGTCGTCCACTCCAACGGAGCGGGGTCACACGCCGAGGCGGCTTCGCCCGACGAGGCGGCTTCGCCCGACGCTGACGCAGCCGGTGCAGCTAAAGGCGGCGCAAAGGTGGGCGAAGCCGGCGAAAAGAAGCGCCGGCGCAAGCGCAAGAAGAAGCCCGCGGGTGAAGCGGGTGCGGCGCCGCGCTCGGGAGCGCGTCCCGCCTCTGAGCGCTCGCCCTTCCACGCCGGAGAAGAGGTGTTCGGGCGCGTCACCGCCGTGCTGGATGGCGCCATCATGGTGGACTTGGCCGGCAAGGCACTCGCCATCTTCGATCGCTCCGAGATGGAAGCGGACGATCTAGTTCCCGCCGTCGGGGATCGCTTCGTCGCGTCGGTGTTGCGAGACGGCTCGCGCGGTGGGCTGGTGGTGTTGAGCCGCAAGCCGCTCCGCGAAGAGGCCGCCAAAGAAGGCATTTTCCAAGCCGGCAAGGCCGGCACTTTGGTGAACGGCCTCGTCACGGGCGTCATCAAGGGCGGCGTGGAAGTGTCGCTCGGCGGGCTGCGCGCCTTTGCTCCTGCGTCCGGCATGGATCTGCACCCCCAGAACGCGAACTTCGCGTCGCTCCTGGGTCAGGTCATGGCCTTCAAGGTCACCCAGTGCGACGAGAAGGCGCGCGACGTGGTGGTCACGCGCAGGCCTCTGCTCGAAGCCGAAGCGCACGAACGTCGCAAGACCGCGCTGACACACCTCGAAGAGGGGCAGGTGTTCAAGGGCACCGTTCGGACGCTGGTGGAGTGGGGAGCGTTCGTCGCGCTCAGTGACGCTGGCGGGCTCGAAGGGCTCGTGCACATCTCCGAGGCGAGCCACGATCCGAAAGCCAAGATCACCGACCTGTTCAAGCCGGGTGACGAGTTCGACGTGCAGATCACGAAGATCGACGAACGCGGCAAGATCTGGCTGAGCCGCAAGGCACTGCTCGACGATCCGTGGGCGGAAGCGCGCGGCAAATACGCTCCCGGCAAGACGCTGAAGGCGACGATCACCCGGGTCGAGCCGTTCGGAGCGTTCGTCAAGCTGGACGACGACATCGATGGGCTAATTCACCTGAGCGATCTGATTGCGGCGCCGCAGTTCGGCTACAAGAAGATCGAGCACCCGCGCGAGCTGGTGAGTGTTGGCGCCGAGCTCGAAGTCGTCATTGCCCAGTTCGACGCGCGCAACCGTAAGGTCTCGCTGCACGTCGCGCTGCCGGAATCAAAACGCGAAGAAGCTCCGCAGAAAATCGTGCGTAGCGGCTCGGTTCAAGCCGAAGTCGTACGCGCTGAGGCCGCGGGCCTGATCGTGCGCATCTTGGGCGTGACCGGCCGCGCGTCGCGCGGCTTCATTCCTGGCGGTCAGACCGGCACCGAACGCGGCACCGACCTGCGCAAGAAGTTCAAAGAAGGCACGATCCTCAACGTCAAGGTGATCGACATCGACCCCCGCCGCGCCGAGCCCAAGCTGAGCATCAAGCAGCACGCGGAAGACGAAGAGCGCAAGTCGCATCGCGACTATCGGAAGCAGCTCGCCAAGGAGTCCGGGTTTGGAACCCTGGGTGACCTATTGGCGGCCAAGCTCAAGTGATCTAGCTACCGAGTCGGGGCTCCGGAGCCCCAACTCCCCGCCCCAAAGGCCGGCCAATTAACTCAGCTCCGGCTGGGCGTCATCAGCCGAACTTCACGGGCACCCACCCCACGAACGGTTTGACAAGCGGATTCGCTATCTGCATAGTCCCGCCGCTCGGCCCTAGGATTCAGGCATTTTACCATGGTTTCCCCCACTACCCAGACCAAGACGCGGCGCCACAATCGCGACGCGAAAAAAGGCGTGAAGCGCAAGCGGCAAGCCAAACGTGAGGGTACGCCCTCCTTCCCGCTCGATCCCGCGTCGGGCGTCACCTCTTCGGCTCGTAAGTAAACGGCTGGCAAATACTGCTTGGTAAAACGCAGCCTGTAGCCGATAAGGTAACCAATTAATACTCATGGCAAATCACGTCTCCGCAGCCAAACGCGCTCGCCAGCGCATCAAGCGCACCGCACGTAACCGTCTGGTTTTAGGCCGCCTGCGCAGTAGTCTGAAGCGGGCTCGCACCGCCATCGCCGCCGGGGATTCCGCCGCGGCAGGCGCCGTGGTGAGCAGCGCGGTGGAAACCGCCGCGCGCGCCGCCACCAAAGGCATCATTCACAAGAACGCCGCGGCGCGGTTGAATTCCCGCCTGCAGCGCGCGCTGAACAAGCTGGGTTAGTGTTTTTGGTTTTGGGGCCCCGGAGCCCCAAACGTTGGGTTCTGGTTTGGGGTCTCGGAGCCGCGAAACGTTTGGGCGTGGTGGAGATCCCGGGCAACGCGAGTGAGCTCGACGCTCAAGCCGTTGGCTTGGATAGCGCCGAGCTCGCTTTGCTGGCGCAGCAATACCTTGCCGCCGGGTCCTTTCGTGAAGCGCTGGCGCTGTCGGCGCGTCCAGAGCACGCGCAATGTCGGGGGCTGCGTGTATGCGCCGCTCGTGCGCATTTCGGCCTCGGCAATCGTCTGCACGCACTGCAGTTGCTCGACAGCTTGCTGGACGAACAGCCGCGGGATGGCTTTGTCACGTTCTGCAAGGCGCAGTTGCTCGCGCACGGCGGCGAGGCGTCACAGGCCAAGGCCGCCCTACGCGAGGTGCTCGGGCTGACGCCCGATTTCCCCGGAGCGCTGCCGCTACTCGCGCAACTCGAGCTGCCAGGCCCACCGTATCGTGAGGTGCTGCGCCGAGTGCACGCGCGGCTCCGCCCCGACACCTACCTCGAAATCGGTGTCGAGTCCGGCGCGACGCTGCAACTCGCCCGGCACAGCCGGATCGTGCTCGGGGTCGACCCTGTCGCGAGGGCAATCCCATACGAGCTGCCCGCCGGCACGCGTTTGTTCAACGAGACCAGCGACCACTTTTTCTCGCGTGGACGAGCCAGCCTGCTCGACAGCGCCAAGCTCGACCTGTGCTTCATCGATGGGATGCATTGGTTCGAGTTCGCGCTGCGTGATTTTCACAATGCCGAGCGCTGGTGCAAACCCGGCTCGCTGATCTTTTTGCACGATTGCCTGGCCGCCCACGGAGCCGCCGCGCTGCGCCAGCGGCGTACGAGCTTCTGGGTCGGCGACACCTGGCGCGCGCTCGAATGGCTGATCTCGCGGCGGCCCGATCTGAACGTCGCGGTGATTCCCTGTTACCCTTCGGGTCTGGTGGCGGTCAGCAACTTGAATCCGGAGGCCGACGCTCCAAGCTCTCCGTCGGCTCTCGCCCTGGCAGCTGCAGAGGCGGAGCCAGCGCAGCCCCCCCCGGAGCCGAACCAGTGGGCGACGCATTATCAGCTGGTGGAGAACTCCGCCGCCGGCGTCGACCGCTGGCTCGACTCACTCGGGGCCAATCCAGGCCTGCCCGCGGTGGGCGCGTGAGCGCCGCTCGTGGCTCTGACGAGCGATTGGGCGCCGTGCTCGACTTCCCGTGGGAGGTGCTCGAGTACCTGAGCTGGCTACGCCGCTCACCCCAAACCGGTGAGGGCACCGGCAACTACTTGTTCGATCAGCCGCAGCTGCGTTTCGAACCACGGGACGAAGACATCATCGTATGTGAGCCGGGGCTCGCGGTGCGCTCCGAGCAGGGCCGACTCTGCCTCTCGAGCCCTCGCGCCGCAAACGGCGTCGAGCTCGCCGGGCTATCCAGCCGAGATCGTGACGAGACCCTGCAGGTATTGTCCGCGTTCGACTCCGAACGCTGCCTCGCCGAGGTGCGCCTGGCGGTCCCCCAACCTTCCAGAGCGCTCGCCAGTCTGCTCCAGCACGCCTTCGGCCGCGCACTGTTCGCGCCGCTCGCCGTGTCCGGCGCGGAGCGAGCTATTTCCGGCGTCGAGATAACGCGTTTTCCGGGTTCGCCGTACGAGATCGCCCGGCCCTATTGGCAGAACATGGCAGCGGTTCGCGCCGCCCTGCCCCGTCTCGAATCCGCGCTGGACGATGACCAGCGTTTCGCCCGTCAGCTGTGCGAGCTGCACGTCATCGCCCTGATGGGCGAAAACCTGGACAGCTACTATCAACCTCAGAGCCCGATCAGCGGCCGTCGCGCTGCCCCGGGGCGGCTGATGCTGACGGCGACGCGTGTCGTGGAAAGGAGCCTGGCTGTGGCCGCCAACGCTCCCGCAGCGCACTTCGTGGTCAGCGGCCCCATCGTCCACGCGGCCCAGCTCGGCGGCGAGCGTTACCACGAGCTATTGCGCCAGAGCCTCGGAGCGCCGAGGGCGGACGCCGTGGGCGCGTTCAGCGACGAAACAGGCTTGGACTTCGGACGCATCGTGCGCGCGACGACGCCGTCGGATCCGCTGCCCAAGCCGTGGTTCTGCCCCCCGCGCCCACTCGTGGACGGGCATTTCGAGAGTTTGCGCCGGGACCTTCGGCGTGCACTCGGAGCTGCTGAACACGGCAACAAGGAAGCGTGCTTGCACGCTCTTGCAGCCTTCCACCAAAATTTCATCCGCGTGCATCCGTTCCACTGCGGTAACCAATCCCTGGCGATGAACATCGTCAATCGCGTGCTCCTCGAGCTCGCGGGCGCCGGCATCCCGCACCTGATGCTCGACCATCTGGCGTTGCGGCACTCCGCCGAAGCGTATGCCGTGGCATTCCGGCGCTGCGTCGCGGTTTACGTCGATCCGCAGACCAACCCGGCCCTGCGCTATTTGGAGCTCTCGTCCCGCCGCACTCGAACTTTCGAGTTGGCCAAGCTCATCTCGGAGGCAAGCTCGGACGATGCGGCGCGAGAGCTCGTACAGGCGGACCGGGCCACGGCTCGCTCGTTGCTCCTCTGCGACTGAGCTCGCAGAGTTCGCCGATCCCGCTCACGCCTCGCATTTCGTTTGCGGCTGGCACCTGGCTCAGGCTAGGTGAAAAGTCAGGCCGGGGGAGGCCGAGGTGACCATGAGCAAGCCGCAAGACGCCATCGAGACATTCGCTGAAGCCCAGACCCAGATCGAACCGAGCGCGGAGTTTCGGCGCACGGCACGCATCAATTCGAAGGAGGCGTATGAACGCCTGTATCGCGAAAGCCTCGACGCGCCCGAGACGTTCTGGAAGCGGGAGCTCGCCGACCTGAAGTTCCGGACGCCGTGGACGCGCCTGCTCGACTGGGCTCCGCCGCACGCGCGCTGGTTCTCCGGCGCCACCCTCAACATCAGCGAAAGCTGCCTCGATCGGCACCTCGGCACGCCCGTTGAAAGCCAGAAAGCCATCATCTGGGAGGGCGAGTCTGGCGCTACCCGCAGCCTGACCTACAAAGAGCTGCATCAACGCGTGGCCGAGTTTACCACCGCGTTGCGAAGCCTCGGTGTTCAGAAGGGGGATCGCGTCGCGATCTACATGGGCATGGTGCCGGAAGTGGTGGTGGGCATGTTGGCCTGCGCGCGGATCGGCGCACCGCACACCGTCATCTTCGGCGGTTTCGCCGCCGACAGCTTGCGAGACCGCATCAATGACTGCGGTGCCAAGGTCGTGTTGACGCAGGACGCCGCGTCGCGCCGGGGCAGCGCCGTACCGCTGAAACAGACCGTGGACGAAGCCGTTGCGAACACGCCGTCGGTGGAGCACGTGGTGGTATTTCGGCACCTCGGCTCGGAGCTCGCACCGATCACGCTGAAGCCCGGACGTGACGTCGATTGGCAGGAACTGGTCGCCGAGAGCACGTCCGGCAAGAACGTCGAGAAGCTCGGCGCGGCTGAAATCGTCGATGCCGAGCACCCGCTCTTCATCCTCTACACGTCGGGCTCGACCGGCAAACCCAAGGGCATCCTCCACACGACGGCGGGCTATCTGGCCGGCGCTTACCTCTCGACCAAGTACGTATTCGACCTGCAGCCGGGCGATATCTACTGGTGCACGGCCGACGTGGGCTGGGTCACGGGGCACAGCTATCTCGTGTACGGGCCGCTCGCTAACGGCGCCACGTGCCTGATCTATGAAGGCGCCCCCA
>JAYWEH010000158.1:0-5473 GCA_043780025.1 Deltaproteobacteria bacterium | reverse complement strand
CGGCCGGATACACCGGCGAGCTCCGGACGCTGTCCTGGCTCGTGCCCGCCGACGGCGACTTCGCCTACGCGTTCGATCTGTGCATCAGCGACATTCGCCCCATCCTGGGTGAATGAGTTCGCTTGCCTCTCGTGCGTCATCGGAGGGCCCGTAGCACCTGTCCGCGGACGTCCGCGGCTCGTCCGCGCACCTGACGGACGGCCGCGCGGAGAGCGAGTGAGCAGCCTGTTTCCGCACATTTTCTGGGTTTTCGCTACCGAAGCCCCGCCGAGGCGCCCGGGCACGGCAGTTGCAAAGGGGTGAACATGACCACCAAGACCTTTTCGCTCACCTCGTTCGCCGGCTTGTTCGCGTTGGCTCTCGGTTTCTCGCTGAGCACCGAGCAGTCACCCCGCGACGGCAGCTTGCGCGTTTCGATCAACGGCTCGAGTGGCATCGAGCGCGCGGAGCTCGTGCGCGGTAGCTTGACGATCAGCGGGCTGGACGGCTCGTTTCAAACGCGCGTCGGCCTGACTGAAGCGGCCGACGGCAATGCCATCCAAATTTCCTTGCCGGCCGGTGTTTACGGTGTGCAGTGGCACGCCGCCGAGCCGTTCGAGCGGAGCGAAGCGCCTCGAGTCGAGTTCGTTGCGCCACTGCGTTCGACTCGCCTGGTCGTGGTTGCTGCGGAGCGCGTCAGCGCCCTCGACGTCACTATCCCCTCAGACGCCGAGCTCGACACGCACGCGGCTCAATCCGCTCCAACACTCGGGGCCACACTGGCGCTGCGCTGAGCCGGAGCGGTGGCCGGCTAGACGAGCCCAATCCTCGTTGATATGAGACACCGTGGTTGACCTGGCGCGGCTCGCACTGGCGAGCTCGATGTTGTGCAGTTGCTCGCTCGTGCTGGATCTGCAGGGCTACGAGGCAGGCCCGCAGCCCGTGCCGGACGCAGGCCCCGATGCGGCCAGCGTCGCCCCCGCGTTCGAAGCCCGTGTGGCGCAGTTCGACAGCTACCGCTTCGCACGGGGTAGCGCGCTCTCGTTTGAGGTGCCCCCCGAGCGCGGGCTCTTGGCCAACGACGGCGACGGCGCGCGCGCGGTTCCGGGAGCTCTGCTCACCAGCACGGGCGGGCGGATGGAACTGGCAGCAGACGGTAGCTTCACGTACGTTCCACCCAGCGTCCCGGGGACCTTCTGGGGAGACGACTACGCCGAATACGAGCTCGCCGGAAATTCGTCCTCTCGCGGCCGAGTGCGCCTGACCGTGCAGCCTCCCGCGATCTCGCTCGGCGAGCTCGCAGCCAGCGGCGGCTCCGGTTTTGGTGTGAAAGGGGCGAGGGAACTCGAGTTGCTCGGGCGGGATATCCTTTCGTTTGCGCCCGCTGGAGACGTCAACGGCGACGGCCTGGAAGATTTCGTGCTCGGCAATCGCGGGCCGACAACGGGAGACAATGCAAACCTCGGCATCGGCCGTGGCGCGTTCGTGTTGTTCGGCAAGCGCGACGGCAGCGAGGTGGATCTCGCGGATCTGAGTGGCAGCGTCCAAGGGTTTGCCATCGCGGGCGACAATGATGACCGGACGCTCGATGATTTTGGGTACGCGGTGGCGGGCGCGGGCGATGTCAACGGCGACGGTCTCGACGACGTCATCATCGGCGCGCAAAACGTCGTGATGGCTTCGACCGGAGTGGCCTACGTCGTCTTCGGCAAGGCCGACGGTGCCACGGTTGAGAGCAACGAAATCCTCGCTGGAAACGGTGGCGGCTTCGCGATCTTGGCGTCGACTCCGGGCTTCGACGGCATCGGCTTCGACGTCGACCGAGCCGGAGACTTCAACGGCGATGGCCTGGACGACGTGATCATCGGAGTGCCGCGGTTCGACGCGAACAATGGCACCACTCGTGGCGGTGGGCTCGTGGTGTTCGGCAAGGTCGGCGCCGGGCCCGTCTTGATCGAAACCATCAGCGCTGGAGGTCCCGGCGGCGTTGCGATCCTGGGCGATCGAGCGGATGAATACCTCGGGGTCTTCACGGCAGGGGTGGGCGACGTCAACGGGGACGGCCTGGATGACGTCGCGGTGAGCTCGGACGGCTACGCAGTGGGTGGCAACCGCGGCCGTACGGTCGTTGTGCACGGGTCGACCGCGCTCGGCGCAGTCCGTATCGGCGACATCGCAGCCGGCTCGAGCAGAGGTTTCGAGATTGTCGGCGCTGATCCAGCGGACGGCGCCGCCGTGGTGGGCTTCGGAGGCGACGTCAACGGCGACGGTCTGGACGACATCCTGATCGGCGCTCCCTATGCGAGCTTGGGTCCTCCTGCCGTGCTCGCACCGCCGGTGTCCGCGTCCGCAGATGCCGGCGCCGTTGATGCGGGTGATGCGGGCAGCGTCGTCGCGCCGCCGATGCTCCCGCCGGACCTGAGCGGTTCACCGCGCCAAGGCATCGTGTACGTGGTGTTCGGCAGTCGGGAGCCGCGCGACATCGCGCTCCGGGATCTGGAAAGCGAGGGCGGCCCGGGCTTTGCTATCGGCGGCAGCCAGCCACTGCAGCTCGTCGGCTACACGTCATCTTCGGGCGACGTGAACGGTGACGGCCTGAGCGATGTCCTTGTCACGGAGGTGCCCCGCGTGGACTACGGGCGAGCCCATGTCGTGTTCGGCAGGCCCGATCCGGCCCTCGTGATTTTGCCGACAGAAGCCGCATCGGGGTCCACTTTCAGCATTTTTGGGCCGGGCACCGGCACGTGCGGCGTGGCGACTTCGGGCTCCGATGCCAATGGCGACGGTCTGGATGACCTGCTGCTCAGCGCTGTCTTCTATCCAGGCGAGCGGCAAGCGGCGGGTGGGGCCTATCTGGCGTTCGGCTGGCACATGAGCGGAGCCCTGTCGAAACGCGACCGCGCACTCATCGGCGGCTCTCGAGACGACCTGTTCGAGCTGCCGGCCACGCCGATCGTGATCGCACGGGGCGGCAACGGCATAGACACCTTGCACGTGCCCACGCCCGACGCCGTGCTCGACCTCACCGAACTCGGGCGCTACGAGAGCCTCGAGGTGATCGACCTGCGGGGCAACGGCCCTCAGCGTGTGCGGCTCGACGAGACCGCACTGCGGCGCATTCCCCAGAACCATTCCGGCTTCGCCTACAGCCTGGCTCGCAAGCTGACAGTCCTCGGTGACGAAGAGGACCAGCTGCGCTTCGATCTCAGCACCTTCAGCTTGCGCGGCGGCAACGCCGGGCGCGCCGTGTACGCGCGAGCGGGCTCTTTCTACGGACTCGAAGTGTCACAAGGCCTGAGCATCAGCGCCGAGTAATCGAGCGAAAGAGCGAAGCTCAAACCGGTGCGCGGCTGGGCTCGTGTTGAGCCCTTTTTAGAGGGGTTGCCCACCCCGCGTGCAGGCTCGGCAGCGTTGCCGCCTGCGCGTGCCGCTGCCCCTCCCCAGTGTCGCGCTACGCGCGCCAGGGGCGGGGCCGCACTCAGGGACTGAGAGAGGGCTGTCGAGTGTACAGTTTGGTCCGACCCCGAGCTGAAAGCGCTCGCGCGGAGCGGCGCCCGGGAGGCGTTACAGAATTGGGTGAAGCTGGGGCGGGCGCCGTGCTTGTCACTCGGCGTGTGGCGGCGTAGGAGAGCCGCGTCACGGCACAGTGGACGGCCCCGCCTCGCGCCAAGCCAATTTCAGCCACAAATGCGCTGAGCCCAGGCTGTCGTCCGGCAACGCCAATATGGCCCAGTGCCTGCTGTGAGAGGTGCCCCTGGCTCGGGCGACAGGCGGGCCCGTCGCTGCGTTGCCCGGCTCCGTCGCTTCGCCGCCAGACGGCTGGCGCCGAGCACCGCGCCCGCCTCGACCCCGCGGAGCGGGCTGGCGCTTTCCGGGCGCGGTTCCGGAATGACCTCAGCACCCGGACACACCTCCGTGCAGCATCGCAAAAGCGACGTACACGAGAGCGTATCCATAGCGATCGGTTTCTGCGATGACGGAGTTACCACACAACTTCAGCGCGCGAGCGATCGTGTCGGACACCGTCATCGTAGGCTCGTTTGTCTCAGCAGCAGGGGCTTGTCGGCCACAAGCACATCAGCAGCTACCACCGCTTCTTCTCACGTGCCCGTTGGACGACTGACGAAGTCGGTCTGACCTTGGCGGCGCTGTCCATCCAACGCTTGGCAACCCAGGGGGTCATTCGGCTCGTCGTCGATGACACGCTGGGGCGACACACGGGCAAGTGCATCGCGGCCACATCGATGCATCGCGATCCGCTCTTGTCGACGGGACGTCGGCCGTTCTTTCACTGGGGCCACGTCTGGGTCGTCCTGGCCATCGAGGTAACGCTGTTCGACAAGAGCTGGGCGCTACCGGTGCTGTTTCGGCTGCATCGCCGCGAGAAGCGCTGCAAGGCGGAAAAGAAACAGTTTCAGAAGCTCACCGAGCAGGCTCAGGAGCTGGTCGAGCTCCTGGCGAAGCGCTACTTAGAGCGACGGCCAGCACACTCGCGCCGCACGACTTCCCACCCTCTCTTGGTACACCCACAAGGCGGGCACGACCTTCAGCGATATGCTGGCGACGCCGACCGCCGACCTGAGAAAACGGTGGCGCCCCTTGGTCGACTACGTCGCTAGCAGTGCCGCGTGATGTCACCTCCCCCTGAGCCCGCGGAGACGGGCGATTTGGGGGAGGCCACCGCCCGCAGCGCGCAGCGCGAGGACGGATGGGGCGGGGGCATTTACCCCAAAATCTTCACCGAAATTGGCGCAACACGCGCCTAAAGGCCTCGTTCGCAGACGTACGGATTCAAGTCCGTGCAGCGCCGGTCGTACCAGAGCGCGGTACCGTCGTTGCGCTTCTCGATGCAATCGAGCCCGGCACCGTTGTCGGGTTGATTGGGCGCCCAGCTCGCGAACGTCAAAGGCGTGTTGTCGGGCCACCGAAAGTCGTTCTCCTGGAACTCGTCGGTTGCGCCGAGCCAGATGCCGGTACCGTCACCCGAAGCGAGGCCGAGCTGCGCGGGCCAGATGCCGATGAAGCTGTCCTGCTCGAAGGACGCCACGCTGGCGAGTTGCCCGCCCCAGGTGACACACGCTGCGCGAGCGTCGGTCCACGAAACGCGCTCAGCGAAGAACTCGTAGCAGCTCGCTTCAAAGGTAGATCCAAAACATGGAACGACGGGCGGCGTTGTCGGTTTACCGCTGTCCGGCGTGGGCTCGTCCGGCGGCGTATCCTCTCCGCCCACGCTGCCGGTGCCGCCCGTGCCGTCCTCTTGCTCGGCGCCGTCCACCTCCGAATCAGTCGGATCATCCGAGCCGGTGGGGTCGAGCGGTACGGAGCCGCTCCCCCCTTCGTCGGGACCGTCCGATACCGGCTGATTGCCGGCACCGCCGTTGCTCTCCGGAGCGGGTTCCGCGACGATGGGCGGCCCGGGCTCGAGAGGCGCCTCACCGCTCTCGGCAGGGTCAATCAGCGTGGGTTCGAACGGATCGGTCGACAGCGTGCACGC
>JAYWEH010000157.1:0-13087 GCA_043780025.1 Deltaproteobacteria bacterium | reverse complement strand
GAAGTGGAGCTCATCACCAGCGTCGCGCTGGAAGAGCAGATGCGCTTCGCCATCCGCGAAGGCGGCAAGACCGTCGGCGCCGGCGTCGTCACCAAGATC
Source organism: Deltaproteobacteria bacterium (assembly GCA_043780025.1). GTDB lineage: Bacteria > Myxococcota_A > Polyangia > Polyangiales > Polyangiaceae > SZUA-265. The sequence goes on along the minus strand of JAYWEH010000157.1, from coordinate 12,988 downwards.
ACAGACTAGACTAGTTTCCTGGCATGGGGCCCGGTGTCCCCAGTTTGGGGCCCCGGAGCCCCAAACGAGCCCCAAGCAAAGCGAAAGCCCCCGAGAGTGACAATCAGTTCAGTGCAAGAAGAGCCTCCGGCCGACGAAGAGTTTGGCTCAGAGGTGCGTGTCCGCGGTGCTTCGAGGCTCGAGCGCCGGCAACACATCGTCTTGAGCTGTGCTGGCTGTAGCGCCCGTAACTATCGGACAACCAAGGCCTGTCGGGAAGGCGCTCCGCAGCTCAAGCTGAAAAAGTTTTGCCACACTTGCAATGCTCACACCCAGCATCGAGAGGCCGTATGAAGGGACAGCTGGCGAGCCCCCGTCGCCGCTCGAGCCCTTGAAAGAACTATTCACAGGGGCGTAGCTCAGTTGGTAGAGCAACGGATTCCAAATCCGTGGGTCGTAGGTTCGATTCCTTCCGCCCCTGCTAGTGACAAGTACTCCGAGTGACAATGACTTCGGGACAATGACCTCGAAACGCGCGAGGCGCGGTCGAAGTAGCAGAACGAAGCTCTCTCGGAGAGCCACGGCAAGATAAATTTTAGGCAGCTCGGGCGACTCGTTCCGGCAGCTGCAGTTTTCACGAATCCCGAATGGCAAAAGAAGACGACAAGTTGGAGCACGACGCGGAACTCGTCCTGGCGAGCGGGGAGCCGTCCTCCATCGAAGCCGGCGCTGACGCGGAGCCTCCGACGATCGATTCGCTCGGCGCGGAGAAGTACGTCTTCGCGGCGTTCTTTTGCGCGGGCATCTGCATGGCCTTCTTGGTGGGGCAGACCCTGAGCGCCATCTGGAATCGCCTGGTCGACGAGCCGTGGGTCATCCGCAAGGTCCCGCAGCTCATGCGCGTGCCGGAGGAAGAGCGCCCCACCTACATGATGCTGGTTGGCGCGGTCGTGGCCATCGTGACCGTGGTCTCGCTGCTGCGAAAGGATAGCATCCGCACTTGGGCCGATGACGTCGCGCTCGAGTTGTCCAAGGTGACGTGGCCCAAAAAGGAAACCGTCACCAATGGAACCATCGTGGTGATCGCGGCTGGCGTGTTCGCCACGGTCTACATCGGGCTCTTGGATCGCTTGTGGGGATTTGTGACGACGCTGGTGTACGGAGCATGACTGAAGAATCGACAACCGATCCCGCAGCGACCGAGGCGCCTTCCAAGAAGTGGTACGTCGTGACGACGTATTCCACTTACGAAAACAAGGTCAAGGTGGCCCTGCAGGAGCGGATCCGCCAGCACCACATGGAAGAGAAGTTCGGCGAGATTCTGATTCCGTCGGAGACGGTCACCAGCGTCGGCAAAGACGGCAAGTCTCGGGCGCGCGCCAAGACCACCTTCCCTGGATACATCTTCGTTGAAATGGAGATGGGGGAAGACGCCTGGCACGTCGTGAAGGACACGCCGAAGGTTACCGGCTTCGTGGGCAATCAGCGCCCGCGCGAAGTGAAGCCCCCGCATATCGAGGACCTGCGCAAGGGCATCACCGAAGGTGCCGTCAAGCCCAAGCCGCGCCAACAGTTCCAGGAGGGGGACGAAGTGCGCGTGGTGGTGGGAGCCTTCGCGAATTTCTCCGGCACGGTGCAGGAAATCCGGCCCGAGAAGCAAAAGCTCAAGGTGATGGTGAGCATCTTCGGGCGCCCCACACCGGTCGAATTGGATTTCGGCCACGTCGAGAAGCGCTAACCCAGCCCGAGAAGACAAGCCCCAAGTTGGGCCGAGAGCATTCGCCCAACAGCCTTGGAAGTAGACAGAGAGGACCGCCAAAGTGGCCGCGAGCAAGAAGAAGATCACTGGTTACATCAAGTTGCAGCTTCCCGCCGGGAAGGCCAACCCCTCGCCGCCAGTGGGCCCCGCGTTGGGTCAGCACGGTGTGAACATCATGGGGTTCTGCAAGGACTTCAACGCCAGGAGCGCGAAGCTCGGCGATACCGTCGTCCCCGTCATCATCACCGTCTTCGGCGATCGGTCCTACTCCTTCGTGATGAAGTCCGCGCCCGCGAGCATCTTGCTCAAGAAGGCGGCGGGCTTGGCCACGAGCGGCAAGCCGGGCTCCGGTTCTCCGGAACCGAACCGCAAGAAGGTGGGCAAGGTGACGCGAGCGCAGGTGCGAGAGATCGCGCAGGTCAAGCTCGAGGACCTCAATACGCATTTGGTCGAATCGGCGATGCGCAGCGTCGCCGGGACGGCACGGAGCATGGGCCTCGAGGTAATCGACTAGTTCCTTGCCGTTGGGGCCCCGATGTTTCTGAGTTGGGGCCCCGGAGCCCCAACAGGAGCCCCCGCTCCGGCGCGTAGATTCTGTTGGTTCTTAGTTCGAGTGATTGATTCTGGGAGGTTGGAGCTCGTTTTGGGCCGAGACCGTTGAACCAGAGGAGGCAACAATGGCAGCAAAAAGTTACAAGAAGCGGAAGGTGGCGATTGCCAAGTTCGACCGCGATCGTCAGCACACGCTGGCGGAAGCCGTCGCAGTGGTCAAATCAGTGGCCAGCGCCAAGTTCGACGAGAGCGTCGATCTAGCGGTTCGGCTCGGCGTCAATCCGAAGCACGCCGATCAGATGGTGCGCGGCGCGCTGGTGTTGCCGCACGGTACCGGTCGAACGGTGCGCGTGGCGGTGTTCGCTCGCGGCGAAAAGGAAAAAGCCGCGCTCGATGCCGGCGCGGATATCGCGGGTGGTGAAGACCTCGCGCAGAAGATCACCGAAGGCAACATCGAGTTCGATCGTGTCATCGCGACGCCCGACATGATGGGCATCGTCGGTAAGCTAGGTCGCATCCTCGGTCCACGCGGTCTGATGCCGAACCCCAAGGTCGGTACCGTGACGATGGACGTGGTCAAGGCCGTTCAAGAGGCCAAGGCCGGCAAGGTGGAGTACCGCGTCGACAAGGCCGGCGTGGTGCATTGCCGAATCGGGCGCGTCTCGTTCGATACGGAGAAACTCATCGACAACGGCAAGGCGCTCCTGAACGACTTGATCGCCAAGAAGCCGCCTTCGGCGAAGGGCATCTACGTTCGTTCGGTCGGCGTTTCGAGCACGATGGGTCCGGGCGTGAAGATTGACCCGGCGACCGTCGACACGACTCGTGAGGAGGAAAACTGATGCGCGCTGAGAAGCAACAAGCCGTCGACGTGATCAAAGGTCACTTCGAGGCCAGCACTGCCGCTGTTTTTCTCGATTTTTCGGGCATGACGGTGGCCGAAGTGTCCCAGCTCCGGAGCGAGTTCCGGAAGCACGGGGTCACTTACAAAGTGCTCAAAAACTCGCTGGTAAGGCGAGCCTTGGGCGACGCCCCCTACGTGAAGAAGCTCAAGACTGCCCTCAAGGGCATGACGGGCATTGCCTTCAGCGGGGAAGAGCCAGGCGCAGCCGCACGGGTGGTCAAGGGTTTCGTCAAGGACAACGAGAAGCTCAAGATCAAGGCCGGCTTGCTCGACGGGCAGGTGCTCGACGCGCAAACGGTCCAGGACCAGCTGGCGACGTTGCCCAGCAAGAACGAAGCGCGCGCGATGCTGCTCGCTACGTTCATGGCGCCCGCACAAAGGTTCGTGATGTTGCTCAATACCCCCGCGGGCAACTTCGTACGCCTACTCAACGCCAAGAAGGAGAAGGGCTGAGCGACATCTCGCTCGTTCCCTCTTCGACCGCTGCGCTCGTTTTTCCAGGTCGGGGCCCCGGTGCCCCAACGTTTGCTAGGGGGCCCCGGTGCCCCTACCGTTTCCCAGGCCGGGGCCTCGGTGCCCCAACCGCTTCGGGGCGAGCGTGGCGGATAACCCGATTAGTTCAAGTTAGAGACTGCAAAGAATTTCCCTCCCGCGTGAGGTTTTAAGGAGCAATCAAATGGCTGAAATCACTAAAGAACAGGTCGTCGACTATCTCTCCGCACTGCCGGTGCTGGATATCGCGAACCTCGTCAAGGAACTGGAGACCAAGTGGGGCGTCAGCGCCGCACCGGTCGCGATCGCGGGCGGCGCTGCGGGCGGTGCTGCGGCAGCCCCGGTCGAGGAACAGACGGAGTTTGACGTCATCCTCTCGGGTGCCGGCACTCAGAAGATTCAGGTCATCAAGGTGGTCCGCGAGATCACCGGCCTCGGTCTGAAAGAGGCCAAGGACCTGGTGGAAGGCGTGCCCAAGCCCATCCGCGACGGTGTGACCAAGGAGCAGGCCGCCGAGCTGAAGAAGAAGCTCGAAGACGTCGGAGCAACAGTCGAAGTCAAGTGAAGCACCCTTTGATGGGATCATCAGCCGAGCGAACCGCAGTTAGTTCTGAGTTTGAGGCCCCGGCGCCCCAGACTCACTTCAGCTTCGGTTCGTCGGTTGGCGAGCTTCCGGGCTCGCGTTGTGAGCACCTCGACTCGCGGGCGACCGCACGCGAGCTCGGGGGAGCCCTGTCCCTTGCAGCCCTGTGCTTTCCAGCCCTGTGTCCTGCAGAGGCGTGCTTGCAGGTTCGCGGCTCTTCGAGCCCGCGAGCGTCGTTTTGCGTCGATGCGCATCGCATCGCTGTCGGGTGGCGGACACGAGTCCTGGCCGCCCGCGGGTCTTTCTTGCGCGGTTCTTGTTCCGTCGCGGGTTTCGCGCGCGGCCTCAGGTTGCGCGTCAGTCTTTCGAGCGCGGCTTCGTCCGTGCTCGGTGTGTGTTTTCTCGCGCGGCCAGTGGCCGTGCTCGGGTGCAGTCCAGCGAGCGTGTACGCGCTGCTTGCCTGCCTTCCGTAGTTTTGTAGAGGAGCTCAGATGGCGTCAAAGGTTCAGTCGAACTTCCGGCATCGAACAAACCTGGGTCGGGTCGCGGCGGTGGTCGGAATCCCCGACCTGATCGACATTCAGAAGAGCAGTTACGAAAAGTTCCTGCAGGCCGACATTCCCCACGCCGAGCGCACGGATATCGGGTTGCAAGGCGTCTTCAAGAGCGTCTTTCCGATCCGCGACTTCGACGGCACGAGCGAGCTCGTGTTCGTGTCCTATCACCTGGACAAGCCGAAATACGACGTAGAGGAGTGCCGGCAGCGCGGCATGACCTTCGCCGCACCGATCAAGGTGACGACCCAGCTCATGGTCTACGACACCATCGAGGGTGGGCAGCGCGTGGTGCGCGACATCAAGGAGCAAGAGGTCTACTTCGGCGAGATCCCGCTGATGACCGACACGGCGACGTTCATCATCAACGGCACCGAGCGCGTGGTGGTTTCGCAGTTGCACCGCAGCCCCGGTGTGTTCTTTGACCACGACAAGGGCAAGACGCACTCGAGCGGCAAACTGCTCTACTCCGCCCGTGTGATCCCCTACAGCGGGTCGTGGCTCGACCTCGAGTTCGATCACAAGGACATCATCTACGTGCGCATCGACCGGCGCCGGAAGATGCACGCCACTGTGCTGATCCGCGCCCTGGGCTTCGGCACCAAGGAAATCCTCGACCGCTTCTACGCCAGTGAGACCGTGTACCTGGGCGAAGGCGAGCAGGTCGAGAAGAGCGTCGACTTTGACTTGCTCTCAGGCCAGCGCGCCACGCAGGACATCAAGATCGGCGATGAAGTCATCGTGCGCAAGAACACCAAGTTCACTCGCGCGGCGATCAAGAAGCTCAAGGCGAGCAAGCTCGAGCGCCTCAGCATCGAGCAAATCGAGCTGATCGGCAAGGTCAGCGCCGAGGACGTCATCGACAAGGAGACCGGCGAGGTCCTGCTCGAGTGCAACGAGGAGGTCACCGAGACCACCCTCGATCGCATTCGCGAGGCGGGCGTCGCCGAGTTCAAGGTGTTGTTCATCGACGGTCTGAACGTGGGCTCGTACCTGCGCGACACGTTGATTGCGGACAAGGTCACCACCGCCGAAGACGCCATCATGGAGATCTACCGGCGCCTCAGGCCCGGTGATCCGCCCACGCTCGAGACGGCCAAGACGCTGTTTCAGAACTTGTTCTTCAACCCCGAGCGATACGACCTGTCGGCGGTCGGCCGCCTAAAGCTCAACTACAAGTTCTACCGTGACCTGCCGGAAGAGCAGCGCCCCGCGCTCGAGCAGGGCACGCTCTCCACCGAAGACATTCTCAACACCATCGAGCACCTGATCGATCTGAAGAACGGTCGCGGTTCGGTCGACGACATCGATCACCTCGGCAACCGCCGCGTGCGCGCGGTGGGCGAGTTGATGGAAGTCCAATACCGTATTGGCCTCGTGCGCATGGCGCGCGCGATCAAGGAGCGCATGAGCGTGTCGCAAGAGATCGACACGTTGATGCCGCACGACCTGATCAACGCCAAGCCCGTGGGCGCGGTGGTGAAGGAGTACTTTGGCTCCTCGCAGCTGTCGCAGTTCATGGATCAGACCAATCCGCTCTCCGAGGTCACGCACAAGCGCCGCTTGTCCGCGCTCGGTCCGGGTGGCCTCACGCGCGAGCGCGCCGGCTTCGAAGTGCGCGACGTGCACGCCACCCACTACGGCCGTATCTGCCCGATCGAGACGCCTGAAGGTCCGAACATCGGCCTCATCGCCTCGCTGTCAACCTACGCCCGCGTGAACGAATACGGCTTCGTCGAGACGCCGTATCGCAGCGTCAAGGACGGCATCGTCCAGGCCAAGGTGAACTGGTACAGTGCGCTCGAAGAGGAGGGGAAGTTCATCGCTCAGGCCTCGAGCCATCAGAAGGAGGATGGGGCGCTGGTGGACTCACTGGTCAGCGCGCGTTTCAACGGTGACTACCGTATGGCGCCTGCCGATCAGATCGAGCTCATTGACGTAGCTCCCAACCAGATGGTGAGCGTGGCTGCCGCGCTCGTGCCGTTCCTCGAGCACGACGACGCCAACCGCGCGCTCATGGGCGCTAACATGCAGCGCCAGGCCGTACCGCTGATCTCGACCGAGGCTCCCTTCGTGGGCACCGGCATGGAGCGCTGCGTGGCCGTGGACTCGGGTGTGTGCGCCGTTGCGCGCCGCGCGGGTGTAGTGGCCAGCGTGGACGCGACGCGCATCGTGGTGCGCCCGGACTCCGGAGAAGGCTCGGAGGTACCGGACATCTACCCGATGATGAAGTTCCAGCGCTCTAACCAGAGCACCTGCTACAACCAGAAGCCGATCATTCGGCCTGGTGAGCGGGTGGAGAAGGGCGACGTACTCGCTGACGGCCCCGCGTGCGACATGGGGGAAATCGCCCTCGGTCGCAACGTGATCGTGGCGTTCATGCCCTGGCAGGGCTTCAACTTCGAAGACTCGATTTTGATCAGTGAACGCGTCGGCAAACAAGACGTCTTCACCTCGGTGCACATTGAAGAGTTCGAGTGCATTGCTCGCGACACCAAGCTCGGCAAAGAGGAAGTCACGCGCGACATCCCGAACGTGGGCGAGGAAGCGCTCAAAGATCTCGACGAGTCGGGCATTGTGCGCATTGGCGCGGAAGTGAAGCCGGGCGACATCCTGGTCGGCAAGATCACGCCAAAGGGCGAGAGCCAGCTCAGCCCCGAGGAGAAGCTCCTCCGGGCCATCTTCGGTGAGAAGGCCGGCGATGTTCGCGACAGCTCGCTCAAGGTGCCGCCGGGCGTCGGCGGTATCGTGATCGACGCGCGCATCTTCTCGCGCAAAGGCACAGAGCGGGACGAACGCGCTAGCGCGATCGAGGACCACGAGCGCGCGCGCCTCGAGCGCACGCGCGACGAAGAGGTAAAGATTCTGCGGGACTCGTTCTTCCGCAAAATCTCCGAAATCCTCGACGCGCAGGAGACCACGGGCAAGCTCGTGGACGACAAGGGCAGCGTGCTGATCGAGAAGGGTACGCGCCTCGATATCGATGTGCTCGGCAAGGTGCCGCGCAAGTACTGGGGCGAGATCCCGACGGCCAAGGGCAGCGAACACCTCGCGCAGTTGCTCAAAGATCTCGAAGCGCTGGTGGCCGCCCGAGAGGACCACTTCCGCGATAAGATCGAGCGCCTGAGCCGCGGGGACGAGTTGCCGCCGGGCGTGATCAAGATGGTGAAGGTCTACATCGCCATCAAGCGAAAGCTGCAGGTGGGCGACAAGATGGCAGGCCGTCACGGCAACAAGGGTGTGGTCAGCCGCATCCTGCCGGAAGAGGACATGCCGTATCTCGCCGACGGTACGCCCGTCGACATCGTGCTCAATCCGCTCGGCGTGCCGAGCCGCATGAACGTCGGCCAGATCCTCGAGACCCACCTCGGCTGGGCCGGCTACAACCTGGGCAAGCGCCTTGAGGAAACGCTCGAAAAGGCGCGCGACGGCAAGAAGCTCCGGGCGCAGATCATCGATATCTACAAGCTCAACCACGACAAGAAGTTCTGCGACTTCGTGGCTGGCTTGCCCGATGAGGATGTCGTGAAGCTGGCCAAGAAGCTCAGCCACGGCATCCGTTTCATGACCCCGGTGTTCGATGGGGCCAACGAAGCCGACATCAAGGCGGGCCTCGAGCTCGCCGGTATGGAGCGCAGCGGGCAGACCATCGTATTCGACGGGCGCACCGGAGAGGCTTTCGATCAGGACGTGACGGTGGGCATCACTTACATGCTCAAGCTGCACCACTTGGTCGACGACAAGATCCACGCCCGGTCGATTGGTCCGTACTCGCTCGTTACCCAGCAACCGCTGGGCGGCAAGGCGCAGTTCGGCGGTCAGCGGCTCGGTGAAATGGAAGTCTGGGCCATGGAAGCCTACGGCGCGGCCTACGCGCTGCAGGAGTTCTTGACCGTGAAGAGCGACGACGTGCAAGGGCGCACGCGCATGTACGAAGCCATCGTCAAGGGCGACTACGTGCTCGAGGCGGGTCTACCCGAGAGCTTCAATGTTTTGATCAAGGAGCTCCAGTCGCTGTGTTTGAACATGGAATTGGTAGAAGCCCCCGCCGAAGCAGTGGCGGAAGAGTGAAACGGCCAGGATTAGGAGGACGGACCCATGCGTGACATATTCTCGTTTTTTGAGAAGCCCAAGGACCCGCTGACTTTTTCGGCCATGCGCATCTCTCTGGCTAGCCCAGAGAAGATTCGCGAGTGGTCCAACGGCGAGGTGAAGAAGCCCGAGACCATCAACTACCGCACGTTCAAGCCGGAGCGAGATGGGTTGTTCTGCGCCAAGATCTTTGGCCCAGTGAAGGACTACGAGTGCATCTGCGGCAAGTACAAGCGCATGAAGCACCGCGGCATCGTGTGCGAAAAGTGCGGCGTCGAGGTGATCCAGTCCAAGGTGCGCCGCGAACGGCTCGGCCACATCAACCTGGCCACGCCGGTCGCGCACATCTGGTTCTTGAAGAGCTTGCCGTCGCGCATCGGCAACATCCTCGACATCACGCTCAAGGACCTCGAGCGCGTGTTGTATTGCGAGGCGTACATCGTCATCGATCCGAAGGACACCGGGCTCGAAGTGGGCGAACTCCTCAGCGAGGAGCGCTACGGCGAGCTGTATGACGAATACGGTGAAGACCGTTTCAGCGCCGGCATGGGCGGCGAGGCCGTCCTCGAGATGCTCAAGCGCATCGACGTGCACGCCCTGGCCGAGATGCTACGCGACGAAATGCGCAAGGCCACCAGCGAAGCCAAGCGTAAGAAGTACGCGAAGCGGCTGAAGGTGTTCGAGGCGTTCCGCGGCAGCGGCAACCGCCCCGAATGGATGATGCTCACCGTGGTGCCGGTGCTACCGCCGGATCTGCGCCCGCTCGTTCCGCTCGACGGTGGCCGCTTCGCCACCAGCGACTTGAACGACCTGTATCGGCGCGTGATCAACCGCAACAACCGCCTCAAGCGCCTGCTCGAGCTGAACGCTCCGGAAATCATCATCCGCAACGAGCGCCGCATGTTGCAGGAAGCGGTCGACGCGTTGTTCGACAACGGCCGTCGCGGCAAGACCATCACCGGCCCCAACAAGCGCCCGCTCAAGAGCCTCTCGGACATGCTCAAGGGCAAGCAGGGCCGCTTCCGTCAGAACTTGCTCGGCAAGCGCGTCGACTATTCCGGTCGTTCGGTGATCGTCGTCGGCCCCACGCTCAAGCTGCACCAGTGCGGTTTGCCGAAGAAGATGGCGCTCGAGCTGTTCAAGCCGTTCATCTATAACAAGCTCGAGGAGCGCGGCTACGTCAACACCATCAAGAGCGCCAAGAAGATGGTGGAGCGCGAGCGTCCGGAGGTTTGGGACATCCTCGACGAGGTGATTCAAGAGCATCCCGTGATGCTGAATCGCGCGCCGACGCTGCATCGCTTGGGCATTCAAGCGTTCGAGCCGGTGCTGATCGAGGGCAAGGCCATCCAGTTGCATCCGCTCGTATGCACGGCGTTCAACGCCGACTTCGACGGTGATCAGATGGCCGTGCACATCCCGCTTTCGGTCGAAGCGCAGATGGAAGCGCGCGTGCTCATGATGAGCACGAACAATATCCTCTCGCCGGCCAGCGGCCGCCCCATCATCAACCCGACGCAGGACATCGTGCTTGGCCTGTATTACGCCACGCGCAGCCGCCTACACGGCAGGGGCTCCTACCGCAACGAGGGTCTGAGCCTCGACAAGGAGAGCCAGAAGCTCACCGGCATCGTCGAAGGCGTATACGCGTCACAGAACGACGTCGTCATGGCCTACGAGCACGGCGTTGCCGATCTGCACGCCAACATCAAATGCCGCATCAGCGACGTCGACGACGACGGCAATCCGCGCACGCGTATGCTCGCGACAACGGTGGGCCGCGTGCTCATCGGCGAAGTGCTGCCGCCCAGCATCCCGTTCGACTACGTGAACAAGGTGCTGAACAAGAAGACGCTGAGCCAGCTCATCGACGTCTGCTACCGCAAGCACAAAAACAAGGAAACCGTGCTGCTCGCGGACCGCCTGCGTTCGCTCGGCTTCACCTACGCCACCAAGGCCGGTATCAGCATCTGCATGGATGACATGGTCATCCCGGACAAGAAGAAGGAGCTGATTGACGCGGCGGAGGAAGAGTTGCAGCGCGTTTCCGATCAGTATCAGGAAGGCTTGATCACGGACGGCGAGCGTTACAACAAGGTCGTCGACATCTGGGCCGGCGTCGCGGATCGCGTCACGGAAGAGATGATGGACGTCATCGGCAAGGAGACCGTCATCGACGACCGCACTGGCGAGTCGCACGCGGAATCCAGCTTCAACCCGGTCTACATCATGGCGGACTCCGGCGCGCGCGGCTCGACGCAGCAGATGCGCCAGCTCGCGGCCATGCGCGGTTTGATGGCCAAGCCCTCGGGTGAGATCATCGAAACGCCGATCACCGCGAACTTCCGTGAAGGTCTGAGCGTGCTCGAGTACTTCGTGTCCACACACGGCGCTCGTAAGGGCCTGGCGGATACGGCGCTCAAGACCGCCAACTCCGGTTACCTCACGCGGCGTCTGGTCGACGTGGCGCAGGACGCAGTCGTCAGTGACTTCGACTGCGGCACCCTCGACGGTATCCGCGTCACCAAGCTGGAAGAAGCCGGCGAAGTCATTCAGCCGCTGGGCGACCGCATCCTCGGTCGCGTGGTGCTGGAAGATGTCGTCGACCCCCTCACCGGCGAGTCGCTCGTCGAGGCCAACACGCTGCTCGATGAGGCGCTGACGCGCAAGATCGAGGAAGCCGGCATCGAAGAGGTCGTGATCCGCTCGGTGCTCACCTGCCAGGTGCAGCGCGGAGTGTGTGGCATGTGCTACGGGCGCGATCTGGCGCGCGGACACAAAGTCGACATCGGCGAGGCCATCGGCATCATCGCGGCGCAATCCATCGGCGAACCGGGAACGCAGCTCACCATGCGTACGTTCCACATCGGTGGCGCGGCGGCGCGCGGCAAGATCGAGCAGAGCTCGCTCGAAACCAAGACCGAAGGCACGGTACGCCTCAACAACACGAGCCTCGCCAAGCGTGAAGACGGCAGCCTCGTGGTGATGAATCGCCACGGCGAGCTCGTGATCATGGATGACACGGGCCGCGAGCGTGAACACCACCGCTTGGTGTACGGCGCAACGTTGCTAGCCCCGAACGGCAAGCGCGTGGCTTCGGGTACCGTCGTCGCCGAATGGGATCCATTCGCCATGCCAATCCTCACAGAAGTCGGCGGCCTCGTCGTTTATAACGATCTGGTCGAAGGCGTCAGCGTGATCGAGAAGGTGGACGAGGTCACGGGCTTGTCGCGCAAGATCGTGATCGAGTCGCGCGCGGCCGAGCTGCGGCCCCGCATCACCATCACCGATCCGGCAACGGGTGAAGCGATGAAGCTCGGCAACACCGACCTCGACGCTCGCTACTTGCTGCCGGTCGGCGCCAACATCGTGGTCCAGGAAGGTGAGACGATTCACCCCGGGGCCCCGATCGCGAAGATCCCGCGCGACACCACCAAGGTGCAGGACATCACCGGTGGCTTGCCGCGCGTGGCCGAGCTGTTCGAGGCACGCAAGCCCAAGGATCACGCCATCATCAGCGAGATCGACGGCATGGTGAGCTTCGGCAAGGACACCAAGGGCAAGCGCAAGATCGTGATCACGCCCTACGGCAGTGACGGCGACCCCATCTCGGACCAGGCGCGCGAGTACCTGATCCCGAAGGGCAAACACGTGCAGGTGCAAACCGGCGACGTGGTGCGTGCCGGCGATCCGCTGCAGGACGGCCCCGCGAACCCTCACGACATCTTGCGCGTCAAGGGCGAGAAAGAGCTCGCGGCATGGCTCGTGAACGAGATCCAGCAGGTCTATCGCTTGCAGGGCGTGACAATCAACGACAAGCACATCGAGGGCATCGTGCGCCAGATGTTGCGCCGCGTTCGCATCAAGGAGATCGGTGACACGAACTTCTTGATCGACGAACAGGTCGAGAAGCACGTGTTCGAGAAGGAAAACGCCAAGATCATCGCGTCCGGCGGGCAACCCGCGGTGGCTGAGCCGATGTTGCTCGGTATCACCAAGGCCTCGCTCTCCACCGAGTCTTTCATCAGCGCTTCGTCCTTCCAGGAGACGACGAAGGTGCTGACGGAAGCCGC
>JAYWEH010000156.1:0-5483 GCA_043780025.1 Deltaproteobacteria bacterium | reverse complement strand
TGGCCTGGGCCGCTTTCGGGTGGTCCGCCCGCTCGGCCTCGAGCCGTACATGCGTGCCGAGATCGAACGCCTACGCCCACCCAAGGTCGTGGGGGAGGAGCTCGAGGCGCTGGGCAAGGAGCTGCGTTCGCGCATGCGCCAGATCCTCACGCTCTTGCCCGATCTGCCCAAGGAGACCGCCGGCATCCTCGACAACGTGAGCGAGCCGGGTGCGCTCGCCGATCTGATAGCCGCCAACTTCCCCGATGAACACGCCAAGCTGCCGGAACGCCAGCGTGTCCTCGAAGCGCTCGATCCTGTGGCCCGCGTGAAACTCGTCAAGCAGATCGTGGAGCGCCAGCTGCGCGTGTTGCGGGTGAAGGATGAAATCGCCGATCAGATCCGCGAGGAGATGAGCACATCGCAGCGCGAATACGTGCTGCGCCAGCAGATGCGCTCGATCCTCGAGGAGCTCGGCGAAGCCGGTGAAGAGGACGAGGCGGACGAGCTGCAGGAGCGCGTGGCGGTGGCGGGCATGTCGGCGGAGGCGGACAAATTGGCCCGGAGGCAGCTGGGGCGCCTGCGCTCGATGCAGAGCCAATCCGCGGAATACAACGTCACGCGCAACTACATCGAGTGGTTGGTTGACTTACCGTGGAGCCACTCCACCGCCGATCAACTCGACGTAAAACGCGTCCGCCAGTGCCTGGACGAAGATCACCACGGACTCGAGACCGTCAAACAGCGCATCGTGGAGTACAGCGCGATTCGCCAGCTGCGCAGCGACAAGCGCGGGCCGATCCTGCTTTTCGTGGGGCCTCCCGGCGTGGGCAAAACTTCGCTCGGGCGTTCCATCGCGCGGGCCATGGGGCGCAAGTACGGCCGCATCGCTCTCGGCGGCGTGAGGGACGAGGCTGAAATTCGCGGGCACCGGCGCACCTATGTGGGTGCGTTGCCCGGTCGCATCATCCAGGCCCTGAAAAAGGCGGAGTCGAAGAACCCCGTGCTGATCCTGGACGAAGTCGAAAAAATGGGCACCGACGCCCGCGGCGATCCGACGTTCGCGCTGCTCGAGGTGCTCGATCCGGAACAGAACTCCACCTTCGTCGATCACTACATCGGCGTGCCTTTCGACCTGTCGCAGGTAATGTTTCTGGCCACCGCCAACAGCCGCTCGGCGATCCCGCCGGCACTGATGGATCGGCTCGAGGTGATCGAGGTGCCTGGTTACACCCGCGCAGAGAAGCTCGCCATCGGCGTGGACTTCCTGGTGCCGAAGCAACTGCGCGAACACGGCCTCACGCCGGAGCTGTTGCACTTCACGGGGGAAGGGCTCGAAGCCATCGTCGACCACTACACGCGCGAGGCCGGCGTCCGCAGTCTGGAGCGGGAAATCGCCGCTGTATGTCGCGACCTCGCGGTGAAGCTCGCGGAGGGCGTCGACGTGCCGCTTCAGGAAGTCACGGGCGCCTACGTCGAAAAGGTGCTCGGGACGCAGCGCTATCGGCCCGAGCTGGCCGAGCGCCGCAGCAACCCGGGCATCGCCACGGGGCTCGGGGTAGGGGGAGCGGGCGGGGACATCCTGTTCATCGAAACCACGCGCATGCCGGGCAAGGGCAAGATCCGCGTTACGGGCAGCGTGCGGGCGATCATGAAAGAGGCCGCCGCGACCGCCGTTTCGTACGTTCGCTCGAGGGCTGAGCGCCTCGGCATCGATCCCGAATGGATCAGGACCATCGATCTGCACGTGCACATCCCCAGGGCCGCCGCCACGCGTGACGCGGCGGGAGTCGGCGTCACGATCTTCGTCGCGGTGATGTCGCTGCTCCTCAACGTGCCAACTCGGCCTCACGTCGCGGTAGCCGGCGAGCTCACGCTGCGGGGAGCGGTCCTGCCCATCCCGGAGATCAAGGCGAAGGTGCTCGCTGCCCACCGCGCAGGCATCCGCACGTTGATCCTCCCGGAGCGCAATCGAGCGGATCTGGAGGAGGTCCCCAAGGTCATCTTGGAGGCACTCGAGATTCACTTCCTGCGCCGCGTAGAGGACGCCCTCGGTTTCGCGCTCGAGGGAAGAGGCGAGCCCGGGCAACCTCGGGAGTCCGCGCCGGCCTCCGCATTTCCGCCGGCGGAATGAACCTGCGCGTCTGAGCGGGTCTTCATGTCTTCGCGTTGGCGCTTCGGCCTCACGCGCGCGCAGCTCGTGTTGCTGCTCGCGCTCACGCTGGTGGCCTTCCTGGTCGGCTTCTGGCCGTTATTCGGCGGGCCCGGGTATGAGCTCGCGCTCGCGCTGGGTTTGCTCCTGCCTCTGCCCGTGGCCTGCATGTCCGCGGCACAGGGGTTGCGCGGTGGGGTAACCGGCGAATCGACACCGCTCGAGCTGCTCGCGGATTCGATTCGGTTTGCACTGCTCGCCTGCCTCCTCGCGCTCCTGACGGCGCTCGGGCACGGTCTTCGCGTCGGCTTCTGCGACCTCGCTTCCGGGTTGGTGTTGCTCGCGCTCGGCCCTGGCAGCGGAATCCTGCTAGCGGCCGCCTGGGGTAGTCTGGCGGGTCTGATCGCCGGCCACCTGTGTCAGCGCGGTAGCGCCGCTCGGCGCCGTACCGTCGCGCTCAGCCTCGCAGCGTGCGCGCCGCTCGGCGGAGTGCTCGTGAGCGCCTGGCGCTTCTGGTCGAGCCCGATGATCTTCGCGTTCGATCCGTTCGCTGGCTTCTTCGCGGGCACGCTCTACGACACCGTGATCGACGCGGTCCCGAGGCTAGTCAGCTATCGCATGGGTAGCGCTGGCAGCCTGCTCGCAGTCGCTGCTGGCTTCGCTGCACTCTCACGCTCGCCGGAGGGCGGCTTGGCGCTTCGAAGCAGAGGGACCCGCCATTGGGGCGCCGTACTACTCGGTGCCGCGGGTGCGGCGCTGAGCCTCGGTATCTATCTGTACGGGCCCGACCTCGGGCACTACCAGAACACCGAGAGCATTCGCGAAGTATTGAGTTATCACCTCGACAGCCAGCACTGCGAGATCGTCTGCGATCCAGGCATCGGGCGCGAACGCGCCGAGCTGCTCGGGCGCGAGTGTGACGGGCACGTCGCTAACCAACTCGAGTTCTTCGGAGGGCCGATTCCGCGTCGGATCACTGTCCTCGCGTTTGCGTCGTCGGGTCAAAAGGGCCGCCTGATGGGCGCCTCGAACACGTACATCGCCAAACCTTGGCGGTCCGAAGTCTACATCCAGAACGACAACTACCCGCACCCGGTGCTGGGCCATGAACTGGCCCATGTCATGGCCGGCAGCTTTGCCAAGGGGCCATGGCGTGTCGCCGGTCCGCTCGGCGGATGGTGGCCGGATCCCGGTCGCATCGAGGGCTTTGCGGTGGCCGCCGCGCCCGCGTTGGACAGTGACCACACCTTGTTCGAATGGACCCGTGCGTTGCGCGACCTCGGGCTCTTGCCGCGCTGGCACTCGGTCTTTCGTCTGAGCTTCTTGGGTCAAAATTCCTCGACGGCCTATACGGTCGCGGGCGCCGTGGTCGAGTGGCTCCGAGCGCGGCATGGGCGAGACGCGCTGCGCGCGTGGTACGCGGGTGCACCGATCGAAACGGCCTTTGGTGGAGCCTCGCTGGCCGAGCTAGAACGAGCGTTCCTCGCGGACTTGGACAAGGTAACGCTCTCCGATCGCGTGCTCGATCTCGCGCGTGCCCGCTTCGATCGCCCGGCCATCTTCGGCCGGAGCTGCCCCCACGTCGTGGATCGACAAATTCAGGACGCCGAGTTCGCTTTTGAACGCCTCGACTTCTCGACAGCCGCGCTCCGATATCAGCAGAGCCTCGCGCTCGACCCGCACAACTTCGGCGCGCTGCTGGGCGTGGCTGCCTGCGCGCAGCGGCAAGGCAACGGCGTCGATGCGCGGGCTCGGTACCTGGAGCTGGCCAATGACCCGAGTTTCACGCGCGTGCAACGCGGGGTCGTGTTTGAGCGGCTCGGCGATCTGGCGCACTGGCAAGAGGAAGCGGCTCAGGCCTTGGAATTCTACGCTGAGGCGGAACGCTATGCGTTCGACGAGCACCGCGCACGCACCCTGGCCGTGAAGCGCTTTGGGCTCCTCGGAGGTAGCGCGCGCGCCAGCATTGCCGACCTGCTCATCGGCGATCCCTTGCTCGGCCCGGACGTGTTGCAATCTGGGGCAGCGCTCGGCGTCTGGGCCGCCGACGAACCGGGGCTCGGCTTGGCCAGCTACTTGATCGGCAAAAACCTGTACGGGCGCGGCCGTTTTCGCGCTGCCAGCGAGTACTTGCAGCGTGCCTTGGCCGGCGACCTGCCGCTGCCGAGCGTGCGCCGCGAGGCTTTGCGCTCGAGCGTGTTTGTGGCCTGCGCGCTGGGTGATCGCACCCTCGCGCTGACTGCCTGGACAGCGCTTTTCGTAGATCCAGGATTGAGCTTGGCCCGAAAAAACGGCATGCAGCGGTTCGCCCGATCGTGTGGGCTACCCGCATCTCCATGAGATTCGTAGACGTGAAATCAGCTCGCCGCTCAGCGCTACGGCCTCGTGCATGCTGCGCGAGCCTACTGCTGCTCGGGGCAGGCTGCCGTGAAGCGTCTTCGTCGTCGGCGGGTCTGACTCCAGAGGCGGACAGTCGAACCACGTCCGCCGAGCTGCGCGCCGCCCCGTTGAACGTCGCGGCATCCAGCACGGTCCAGGTCGCCCCAACGCCCCAGCCCATTGCCGAGTCCGCAGACGCCGCCGCTCCGCCGCTGCTCAAGGTGAGCGATCTCAAGCCCGAGATCCCGCCTGACGCCTGCCCGGAAAAAATGCGGCACATACCCGGTGGCGACTTTTGGATGGGCTCGCGGCGAGGCCGTGGCGCCAAGGAAGAGCGCCCGCGCTTTCTCACGCGCGTCGCAGACTTCTGCATGGCCGCGACGGAGGTCACCGTGGCGAGCTACGCCGCTTGCGTGCAGGAGGGGCGTTGCTCCGTACCCCACGGCGCGCAGAACACGTGCAACTACGGCACGCGCGACAACCACCCCGTCAACTGCGTCGACTGGGACCAGGCCAAGGTGTATTGCGAAAGCCAGGGCGCGCGCCTGCCGAGCGAGGTCGAGTGGGAATACGCGGCGCGGGGCGGCGCCTTGCAACTGGCGTTCCCTTGGGGCGATGACGCGGCGGATGGCCGCACCTGCTGGAAGACGCGTTCAACGTGCCCTGTTGGCTCGTTTTCGCCCGGCGTCTTCGATCTCCAGGACATGTCCGGCAACGTCTGGGAGTGGACCAACGACTGGTTTGGTGACTACCCCTGGCCGGAGCCCGACGGTCGCAGCAAGATCTTCCGGGGCGGCAGCTGGAGCCGCCGCTTTGAGAAGTGGCTCAGCCCGACGCTGCGCAACCGCACCGATCCCAAGAGCTGGGGCTCACACTTGGGCTTCCGCTGCGCGCAGCTGGCCAAATACGCCGAATGCCCGTTCGGTCCCGGCAAGGAGCCCGGCACCTGCCGCCACGGCGTCGTGGAAGCCGA
>JAYWEH010000155.1:0-28297 GCA_043780025.1 Deltaproteobacteria bacterium | reverse complement strand
CGCGCCGGCACCGGGTTTGGGGCTGTGGAGTACGCACTGTCTGAGCGGGAACACCGCGGCTCCCGGCTTCGGGCCTTTGCACGCATTGGGCGGCTGCTCTGACGTGTGTCCGGTCCGGTGTGGGGGAACCGCGGCGTTTCTGTCTCGCTGAAGCAGCCACGCCTCGGCTCGAGCGACTTCATCAGCACTTCGGCGCGCGACTCGGAGGCTAAGTGCGCGTTAGGCTTTGGCGGCCCACCTCTTGCTTTAAGCGAACGAGGCATCATGACGATCACCATCACTGGATTACTGATACTTTTGATCATCGCTGGCATTTGCGGCGCGGTGGGTCGCTCTCTCGGGGGCGGTGCGCCTGGAGGCTTCCTCGTTTCGATCGCCGTCGGCTTCGTCGGCGCTCTCGTTGGCGCGTTGCTCGCCCGATCCGCGGGGCTCCCGGAGATCTTGTCGGTCAGCGTGGACGGACGGCCGTTCCCCATCGCGTGGTCAATTCTTGGCGGCGCCCTTTTTGTGGCGTTGCTCAACCTGATCACGCGGCGCCCGGTGAGCAGCTGGCGCTACCGCTAAACGCGTCTCACAATCTCGTCGCTAAAAACTCGTCGCTTAAAAATGCGCCCGCCGGCCCCGCTATTGGGCGGCGAGGCGCGCGGTCGCCTTAAAGGTGCCGTACCTCTTTGGTGCTGCCCACCAGTCCCGAGCTCGCGCCCGGACGGTATTGACTCAGTTCGGACTCGCCGCCGAGCGCGCGAAAGCCGCGGGGCTTCACGGCCACGCTCCAACAGCGCCGCTCCAGCCCCGAAGAGTCCACGCGATTGAGGTCAGGATTTGTCCGCGATGATCGCGGACCCCTCAGATCAGCAAGTTCTGTCAGGCGGGCGCCGGCCGACCCCAGCATTCTCCCGCCTGCCATGGGCAAAGCCGTGACCGCCGCCAGCGACTACTTCGCCCGATTCCGAAAGGTGCTCGAGCACATCGACATGCAACGGGTACGAAAGCCATGAGGCCTTTGCGCGGGCTTTCAAGAAGGCATTTGGACAGACGTCTTGGGAGTTTCGAAGAGAGCCTCAATGGGAGCCATGGCATGCGGTGTGTCAACCCCTGGTCGAGCTGAGAAACCAACACATGAAACTTCGTATGACGCTGCCGATGTCAAGACGGTCACGTTTGAAGCCACGCGCATTGCCGCTCTGGAGCACCGTGGCGACCCGTTCACCCGACACTTCCAGATGGACCTGTGCGCCGCCACCCAGCGCGAGATCGAACCCAACTCCTTCGGAGTCGTGGAGCGGACGATTCCTGGTGGACGCTGCGCGATGCTGAGGCACGTCGGTTCTGATGACACGTTGGGCGAAAACGTGATGTTCCTGTATTCGACTTGGTTGCCGGAAAGCGGAGAAGAGTTGAGGGACTACCCTCTGTATCTTCAGCGCGTTCGCTTCTTCCCAGAGGTGCCCGAGCATGAAGCGCTCACGGATGTCTTCCTGCCATTGCGCTGATGCCAGAGTAGCGGCCGCTGCAACTTAGCGCACTCAGGTACGCCCAGGCGCCGTGTCAAACGGTCGCTACGTGACCAAAAGGCGCGGCGCGGCGATCAGGAAGAGCTGCCGAACGGAATACCCCCCCCCATCGTTTCGATGACGCCGCACTTTTCCGGCATGGTTCATGCTCTGTCGAAAGCATGGCAGCACTGGGCAACCGGTTACTATTGGCTCCGGCATTGATCGCCTGGATCGGACTCGCAAACGGTTGCTTGCTCGCCGAGCCGGGAGATGGTTCGTGCCGCATCGGGGACACGATCCTGGCCGACGGCAGTTCCCTTCCGGCCGATGATCAATGCAACACATGCAGCTGTAACGACAGCAACGTGTTTTGCACGGAGCGCGTTTGTGCCACCGCCGAGATCGCGTGTGGAGCGCGCGCCGGGGAGACCTGCGAAGCGGATGAATACTGCGCCTATGTGAACGGCGACTGCGGTTTTGCGGACGGCACGTCTACCTGCCGCGTCCGGCCTGATTTCTGCCCCGAGGTCATCGCGCCGGTCTGCGGCTGTGACGGCAAGACCTACGACAACGCCTGCGTCGCGGCCGTCGCAGGGCACGGCTACCTGAGCGAAGGGCCGTGCCCTGGCCAAGGCAGCAGCTGTGAGGTGGACGGCGTCACGTATGCAGACGGTGCGGGAAGCATCTTGTCCTCGGACGGATGCAACGTATGCTTTTGCAACGACGGCCTGTTCGCGTGCACATTGCACTTGTGCGAATTGTGAGTGGCAATTCCGCCCCACTTCGGGCAACACGGTCGTGCGGGCAAGCGCGACGTGGCCCAGATGCCATTACCTCCCGAGTGTACCCGCAGGTGGGATGGGGTGGAGCACCGTAGTGGGCCAGTGGCCGGCGTTAGTGCACGAAACTTGCTTCGACGGGTCTAACATGGACAACCGCTCAATTTGGAATGGGTCCCTGGCAGTGGGCAAGCGCACGATCGCGGTGAAGCTCTTCGCTGCAGTCGAAGACGACGCGGTCCATTTCCACATGCTGCACGCGAGTGACAAGGAGCGCGTCAAACAACACATGGTCAATCCGGTCACCGGTGAAGTCCGTGAACCTGACGAGATCCACAAGGGCTACGAGGTGGAACGCGGCAAATTCGTGTTGCTCAGCGACGCGGAGTTGGCCAAGCTCGAACCGCCTCCTTCGAGGGTCATCGAAGTCGAGTCGTTCTTGCCCGTCACAGAGATCGAGCCGGTCTGGTATGAGCGCCCGTACTACTTGGGGCCGGTTGGCAAAGATGCCGATTACTTCGCGCTTGCGCGCGTGCTCGGGGAGCGTCAGCGCGTTGGTCTTGCCCATTGGGTGATGCGCAAGCGAGCGTATTCGGGGGCGCTACGAGCACACGGCGACTACTTGACGCTCTCTACCCTTCATAGCGAAGCTGAGGTGGTGGCCGCTCCCAAAGTGGCCCCTTCGGCGCGGGCGGCGGATGCCAAGGAACTCGCCATGGCCGAGCAGCTCGTGCAGGCACTCGCCGGCGAATTCGATCCGGACGCCTTTCGAGACGAACACCGCGAGCGTGTGCTCGAGCTGATCGCCGCCAAGGCGAAGGGCAAATCTGTAAAGCTGCCACCGCGGGCTCGCAAACGTGCGGCGAAGCCGCTGGGCGTTGCGCTAGAGCAAAGCTTGAAACAGCTCGCGAAGCATCCCCAGAACGACAGGGAGCGTCGCAGTGCCTGAGCGGAACGCCACACGCACGGACGGCCCTCGGGCGTTCTGGTCGGGTCTGTTGAGCTTCGGGCTCGTGAGCATCCCCGTCGAACTCGTGCCGGCTCACACGGGTGGCGGAAGCGTGCTTCGTATGCTGGACGCCGACGGTACTCCCTTGGCCCGCCGCTATTATTGCTCATCGGACGAACAGGAGGTCTCACCGGACGAACTGATTCGTGGCTACGAGCTCGAGAACGGCAAAGTCGTGGTCGTGACGGATGAGGAGCTCGAGGCCCTGGCGCCCAAGAAGAGTCGCGAAATCGATCTCCGGCTGTTCGTGGAACGGGACACGATCGATCCGTTATATTTCGAGCGGAGCTACTTCCTCGCTCCCGGCAAAGACTCGGGCAAGGCGTATCGTTTGCTGGCGATGGTCATGGAACGCTCGGGGCGCGCCGGCATCGCCAGCTTCGTGATGCGCGACCGCGAATACTTGGTGGCGATTTTCGCCGAGGCCGGCTTGCTGCGCGCGCAGACTCTGCGTTTCGCGGGCGAGGTGCGCTCGAGCGCCGGCATCGGTCTGCCCAAGCCCGTCAAGCTGGCGCCAAAGCAGATCGAAACGCTCTGTCGATCGGTCAAGGCGATGGAGTCCAAGCGCTGGTCACACTCAGGGCTGACAGGTGGGCACGATGCGATTCGCGAGCTCGCTGAGGCGAAGTTCAAACGCAAGAAGGACGTCGTGGTCAGCGGCGAAAGCACTGCCGAGAGCGGCGCGCAAATCATCGATCTGATGGAGGTCTTGAAGAAGAGCCTGGCAGAGAGCGGCCTCAGCGCGAAGCGTGCGAAATCGAGGACCGCCAGCACGGCGCGGACCACAGCCAAGAAGTCGCGGAAGCCGCGGGCCGCTCGCGGTTGAATGGGACTCGAAGCGTATCGGCAAAAGCGCGACTTCCGGCGTACTGCTGAACCGAAAGGGCGGAAGGGCAAGGCCAACGGTCACCGCTTCGTGGTGCAGAAACACGCCGCGCGGCGCCTTCACTACGACTTCCGCCTCGAGCTCGACGGTGTGTTTCTCAGCTGGGCCGTTCCAAAGGGCCCGAGTCTAGATCCGAACGTGAAGCGCTTGGCCATGCAGGTGGAGGATCACCCGCTCGACTACGGAGACTTCGAGGGGGGGATCCCCAAAGGTCAATACGGAGGTGGCACGGTGCTGCTCTGGGACAGCGGCTCCTGGCACCCGGACGGGGACCCGAGAGAAATGGTGGACCGTGGCCGCCTGACGTTTGAGCTAAAGGGAGAGAAGCTCCACGGCAGCTTTCATCTCGTGCGAGCGGACGCGAAGCCCAGCGGGAGCACCAGCGAAATCGGGCGGCGCTGGCTGCTCATGAAACGGCACGATGGCGCAGCCCAACCGGGTTCAGACGCGGCGCTTCTGGAAGAGCGCCCCGAGAGCGTGGCGACTGGCCTCGGGCTGGACGCGATTGCCAAAGACCCGCCGCACCTCTGGACATCGAAAGAGACCGCACACGCCAAGCGCGGCAGACCCAAGGTGAGCTTGCCGCCGCTCCTTCTGCCCGGAAGCAAGGCAAAGATTTCAGGCGCCCGCCGGGCCAAGTTGCCGGTTTTCGTCGAGCCGGAGCTCGCAACGCTCGTGAAGAGCGCGCCAGAGGGCGATGACTGGTTGCACGAGATCAAGCTGGATGGCTATCGCATCGTCGCTCGTGTCGAGGGAGGGCAAGTGCAGCTCGGCTCCCGCCGGGGCCACGACTGGACGTCGCGACTGCCGTCGATCGCGAGCGCGTTTGGTGCCTTTCCCGTCGCGAATGTGATCCTGGATGGAGAAGTCGTCGTGCTGAGGGACGATGGCGTGAGCGACTTTCAGCGGCTACAGAACTCGCTCGAGGCAGGCCGAGACGCGAGTTGCGTCTATTTTGTTTTCGATGCCCCTTTCATGAATGGGTTTGATCTGCGCGCCTTGCCGCTCGCCGAGCGAAAGGCGTTGTTGAAAGCGGCGCTTGACGGTCTGGATAATCCGCGGGTGCGCCTCAGCGCGCACGTCGTCGGTGACGGGCCGGCGTTTTTTGGGCGTGCGTGCGAGCTCGGGCTGGAGGGCATCATCTCCAAGCGAGCAAAGGCCCCGTACACCTCCGGGCGCGGTCGGAGCTGGCTCAAGGTCAAGTGCCTGTTGCGCCAGGAATTTGTGATCGGCGGCTACACCGAGCCCGGTGGCGCACGCAGCCATCTGGGGGCCCTGCTGCTCGGCGTGCGGGAGCATGGCGCACTCGTGTATGCCGGCAAGGTGGGCACCGGCTTCACTCGGGCCTCGCTCGCGGAGCTATCACGGCGCCTCGCGCCGCTGGGGCGGGCAAAGTCACCGTTCGCCAATCCGCCGCGCGGTGCGGACGCGCGCGGGGTGCACTGGGTCGCTCCGCGCTTGGTTGCGGAGGTCAGTTTCGTCGAACGCACCGACGACGGGCTGATCCGGCACGGGTCGTTTCAGGGTCTGCGCGACGACAAGGCAACGGCCGACGTCCACGCCGAGCGCGCGGAGCAGCCAGCTAAGTCTGGCGCCAGGCCAAGCGCAGCCAAGCCAAGCGCAGCCAAGTCTCGACGGAAGACCCCGGCGCGAATTGCTTCGACCTCGCTCGAGCTCGATCTGTCGCGCTTCGAGATCACCCACCCCAATCGGGTCTTGTATCCGGATCGGGGCATCCAGAAACGCGACTTGATGCTGCATTACGCTCGCGTCGCGCACTGGATGTTGCCCCATGTCATCGACCGCCCCTTGATGTTGCTCCGCTGCCCCGAAGGGGCAGGCAAGACCTGTTTTCACCAGAAACATCCCTCCGCCGGCATGCCCAAGTCCGTCCAGCAGGTGAACGTCCCGGAGAAAAAGGCTACGAAACCGAATCTGATCATCCGGGATGTCGATGGCTTGTTCGGCTTGGTGCAGATGGGCGGGCTCGAGATCCACAGCTGGGGTTGTCGGGCGGTGGCGCTCGAATGCCCTGATCAGCTCGTGTTTGACCTGGACCCCGACGAGGGGTTGAGTTGGGAACGGATCACCGAGGCGGCGCTCCGCTTGAGGGCGGAGCTGCGAGAATTCGGTTTGACCGGGTTCCCTCGCAGCACTGGCGGCAAGGGCCTGCACGTGGTGGTTCCAGTCACCCCGACTACCCGCTTTGACGAGGCCAAGCAATTTTCGAAACGCGTGGTCGAAGCGCTGGTCAAGGCCGAGCCGGCCAAATACGTGGCGACGATGGCGAAGCGCCAGCGCGCCGGCAAGATCTTCCTCGACTATTTCCGCAACGGCCTCGGCGCGACAGCGATCTGCTCCTACTCGACGCGAGCACGTCCGGGTGCGCCCGTTGCCACGCCCATTCTCTGGGATGAACTCGAGCGCGACGTGCGCGGAGCGCACTTCAATGTCGAGAACCTGCCTCAACGCTTGGCGGCGTTGAAGCGAGACCCCTGGGACGGCTTCGACACGGCTCGGATCCCCATCCCTACGCGCCGCTAAATGATCTATCGGATGGCGCCACTCGCCATGCCAAAATGGTGATGCCCGACGACTACCGTGGGGCAATCTGTCACAGAAGCTGTTCCTTGAAGCCGGCTACTCGACACGAGGCGAGCCAATTGTGCGCTTCTCGGTCGGAATCGAGGCCGTTCGACCACGAGCCACGGGATGGCACGGCGAGTGCTCTGGGAGCTTCGTGTCCGCCGCTCCAGTACAGACGCGCCACCCCGAAACGCGCATCATGACTTACAACACCCATGGCTGCGTGGGGACAGACGGAGCGCTCGACATCGCGCGGATCGCGAAGGTGATCGCTCGACACTCGCCGGACATCGTCACGCTGCAGGAAATAGATCTCAACCGCGGCCGCTCTGGGCACAGGGACCAGGCACGTGAGCTGGCGCGAGAGCTGGGGATGGATGCCTATTTCACCTGTGCTGTGCGAGAGAGGGAAGGGGAAGGCCAATACGGGATTGCGCTGCTCACCGCGCACGGCGTGGAAATCGTGACGGAGGGGTGCCTGCCCGGGCGCATCGACGAGGTGCGGGCGGCGCAATGGGCGCGCCTGTTGGTGCACGGCGTGAGCGTGGAGATCATCCACAGCCACTTGAGCGTGCACTTCATCGACCGCCACGCGCAATTGAAGGCCTTGTTGGGCAAGGAATGGCTCGCGGAAATGCTCAATCATCCGCACCTGATCGTCTGCGGCGACTTGAATGCGACCCCGTTTTCCCCCGTCTACCGGGCGCTTCGCCGCCACCTCGCCGATGTGCAACGCTCGAACGCCGGCCCCCGCCGCGCGACCTGGCCCTCTCGCTTGCCGTTTCTCCGATTGGACCACGTGTTCGTGGGCCGAGGCTTTGGCGTGAAACGAACTTTCGTTCCGAGGGACGCCCTCACGGTGCTAGCGTCCGATCATTTGCCGCTCATCGCCGATCTGACGATTGACGCATGAGCGCCACTGAACAACCGCTGTTCTGGAAGCGAGCGGAGGTTGCCAATGCGGCCGCCCTCATCGACGCCGAAAACTACTTTCGCGCATTTTATCACAGCGCTATCACAGCTCGGCGCTACATCCTGATCGCGGGCTGGCAGTTCGAGCTGGAGACGGAGCTCCTGCGAGGGAAGGAGGCCGCCAACGCGCAATATCCGGTGTCGTTTTGGAGCCTGCTCAGCGCCCTGTGCGAGCGCGAGCCCGAGCTGCACGTGTACGTGCTCGGCTGGGACTATTCACTGGCCTACGTGCTCGAACGGCAATGGCTGCAGGCGGCACGAGCCAAGCTGACGGGCCACCCACGCGTGCACCTGGAGTTTCGGATCCATCCGGATCTGGTGGGCAGCTTTCACGAAAAGTTCGTGGTGGTCGACGACAAGATCGCCTTTGCGGGTGGCATCGATTTTTGTCAGTCGCGTTGGGATACTTGCGCGCACCGGCTCATCGAGCCGGACCGTCGTGATGCGTTGGGGCGGCTCAGTAAGCCATACCATGACGTTCAGGCCGCCGTGATGGGACCGGTCGTCCGTGATTTCGTCGAGGCCTTCAAGGCGGCGTGGTTCGCGGGGGCGGGAAAACGGCTGGACTTGCCGGTCATTGGCGCGGAACCAGTTCCAGCTTTGGACCAACTGCTCGGGGCTCAACCATTGCGGTTGCCGCCCGAGGGGCTGGTGTTGTGCCGTACCTTGCCCCCCACGGAATCTTCGGAAGGGGTCTGCGAAGTGCAAGCCAGCTATGGGGCGCTCATTCGCGGAGCTGTGCGATTGATCTATGCGGAGGCCCAGTACTTCACCTCCAGCGCGATCGCGGACGCCTTGCTCCAACGCCTGGCCGATGCGGGGCGCCCGCGCCTGGTCGTGATCATCATGATGCCGAACGGCGCCGAGTCCCCCAAGGAGGACCTGGTGCTCGGCGGGCGGCAGCGGCGAATTCTCTCGTTGTTGCATGCAGCGGCCCGGCGCTACGGCCACGAGTTGCGAGTCTCATATGTCGCGGAGAAGGGCGCCGAGGGCCGGCCCGTCATGACGTTCGTTCACTCGAAGCTCATGATCGTGGACGATTGTCGGCTTTCGCTCGGGTCCGCCAATTTCACAAATCGAAGCATGAGCGTCGATTCCGAGCTGAACCTGGTGTGGAATATCGATGGCCCGCTCGAGCCCGTGCCCGAGATACGGCAACTCAGGTGCTCCCTCATGGCGGAGCACGCCGGGAGCGGTGACACTCGAGCATTTGAGGACATCGGTACGGTGCTCTCGGTGTTCGACGCCGAGAGTGCGAAGCCGGACGCCAAGCTACACCCCTTGCCCGTCCCCGCCGCCGAGGACTGCCAGGATGACGAGCTGCGGATCGCGATCTTCGATCCCTCGACTGAGCTTTGGTCGGAAGAAAGTCACGAACCATGGAATTCGGCCCTCGACGAGCCGGTTCCCGGTCGGCTCGGCCGCTGGCTCCGGACCGCGAAGCGCACGCTGTCGACCCATGCCATTGGCTGGAGGTTTCTGCTGGCCTTGCTGCTCCTCTATGCGATTGCGAGTGCCGTCGGTAAGCTGTTTGCCGGGCCTCTACAGGACGCGGGCCGAGCCCTGGCATCATTTTTGGGATTGCCAGGCTTCGCGCTCGGAACCTTCCTGGCGGACGGCATGCACTTCCCCGTGCCGCCACAGTTCTACATGATGTTGACCGTCGCGCTGGACCGCCCGGTGGGTTGGTCACTATTGAGCATCATTTTGGGGTCGCTGCTCGGGGGCGCCGTTGGCTTCGCCATTGCCCGGCAAATCAGCCATTGGCCGTGGCTCGAGCGCCGCTTCGCCCGCATGCGGATGGCGCACACTCTTCGACTGATGCAGCACCATCCTTATCGGAGCGTCGTCATCGCCAGCCTGACGCCGGTTGCCTACTCGTGGCTTTGTTACCTCGCCGGCTTCTATCGTTTCTCGCCGCGGGCCTTCTTGCTGCTCAGCTTGTTACGCGTTCCAAAGCTGCTTCTCTATTTTGCGATCGTGCGAGCAGCGTGGCGTGGCTTTTCGTGACGCCCTCGAGCTCGTGCAGCAGAGTTCAACGATCCAGGCCGGTCACCGAACGGATGTATTGCATCTCTTCGAAGGTTTGCCCGATCGCGAGGCGCGCCTCCCGCACCAACAATACGCTGCCCCAGAGGAGCGCGCAGGCCCCGAACATGCCAAGCGCTGCCGGCATCCAACTCGCGCCCCAGCGCAGCGCCACGAAGATGCCCGCTCCAATGCTGGTCGCAACCAACAGTCCGATGGCTACGTAGAGCGCTTCGAGTGCAGAACGCAGGATGAGGGCCCGCTGAGCGAGGCCTCGCAATTGGCTCTGCAATAATGCGCGCTTTTTCGCGGTGTGGTCGCCATCGTCTTTCTCCAGGTCGTGCTCCGCGTCGCGCGAGAGTACGCGAACGCGATCCACGACCCGACTCAACCGGTTGGAGGTCGAGAGTACCAGTGTCCCGCTCGCAGAAATCAACAGCGCAGGCGTGATCATCGCGGCGAGCACGTCTGTGGCGAGGGGTATGTCAGTGAGCGCTTGCATGCGTCCTCGGACGATGACAGCCGAACCGGGGCAGAGCAACCGCGTGCGTTTTGACGCGCCGGCCAGCGACCCGAGGATTTTTTATGGAAAAGCCGGTGCTACTAGGCACGCGCATCGAGCCGCAACAGCTGCAGGTTGACCAGCACGACGCGCTCGGCGCACGTCGAGGCTTCTACCAGGCGCCGCAGCTCCTGGTAGTAAGCAATGTGCAGCTGCCTGAAGCTCTCCCATTCGCGGTCAGAAATCGTGAACAAGTTGTACGAGAACAGATCTTCACCCGCGGGCTCGAGCTGGGGCAGCCGGTTCGAGCCGACGTCCGCCCAAAACTCCTTGAGGCGAAGGCCGGCTTCGGGGTTGCGCCGGGTATCCACGGTGAGGACACTGCGCACTGCCCAGCGGCCCGCTCGGCGTTGGATCAGCTTGGAAGTCGAAAGCGCGGCGAGGCAATGCTGTTCGTCTGCTTCGCTGATGCCTAGCCGAGCCGCGATCCAGCCGGGTGAGTGCGCTGGCAGGGCTCGGTACTCTTCGAGCTCGAGCACTCGCATCACCGCGTGGCTCCAGGGCAGCTCGTAGGCGACGCGGCGCTGAGCCTCGAGCACTTGCCAGGGTGCCCTTGCTGCGTCGAGCTCGGCGGGCGAGACGAAGATCGCGACGAAGTCGAGGAGCTGCACCGACACCGCTTCCACGAGCCGCAAGAAATCCGGGAGACGGGGCTCTGCCGTGCCTTTGAGCCAACGCGCCACGCTCACCCGATGGGTGCCGACGCGGCGTGCAAGCTCCACGATCGTCGTGCCCCCGCGCAGGTGCTCGAGCAATCGCGCCGACGCGTCGGGGGTGTCCCAGTCCAGGCCGACGAGGCTCGCTGGCAGCCCGCCGAGGAATGCCCCGACCCCGGCTTCGACGGGCACCCGCACTGCGCGAGCCAGCTGAAAAAACGTGGCAGCGGTGGGCCAGCGCCGCCCGCTTTCCCAGGCGTACAGGACGTTGCTGCGACAGCCGAGCTTGCGGCTCAACGCGACCTGAGAGCGCTTTCCGCGCAGAGCCCGAATCAGCTGCCGGGACACGGTTTCGTAGTCCATATCTAGCAGAATCGTACATGTGGGACCGCGTCTGCGCCACGAAATGTCACGACCTGATCTGGTGCCGCGCCTATGGCTCGAGCCATAGTGGTTGCATGAGGCGCCGGGACTGCTGGAGCTCGCGCGGGGCCGTCGTCCCGCTCGTCCTGTCCTTGCTGACTGCGTGTGCTGCTGATGATGAAGGAGGTTCAGCCAGCCTGGTGCTGCCTGGGGACGAGTACCGGCTAGGCGGACAGACCGGTTCACTGATCCCCGATTGCGATCTGGCGCCGTTGAGTGGGCAGGGGCAATCCGTGCCGGCCGGCGATGCCCTGGCCGTCATCTATGCCGGTGAGTGCGGCGAGCTACCCATTGCCGGCGGCGTCGCGTTGACGGGCCCCGATGAGCGCCCGATAGCGTTGACGCTCGAGCCGCTCGGCAATGGGCGCGCTTACCTCGTCAGGACCGAGGAGAGCCTGGCAGGAGGCCGATATGAGATCGAGCTGCCCGGGGGGCAATCCCGATCGGTCGAGGTGGCCCCAGAGGTGGCGGCGCTACCGAGGTCGCTCGGAACGGTCACCGCTTCAGAGCAAAACGCGGGCTGCCCCGACTCGCTCATGTTCGAGCTCGCGCTCGGCGTCGAAGCGCTCGCGCACGCGCCGCTGATGCGCTGGTACGTGAGCATCGACGGCCGAGACCCGCAGCTTTGGATTGATTACGGAGCGCTCGATCTGAGTGCCGGTGACGGGCGCGCGCTATTGCGTTTGCCACGTTGCTCCTGGGGATGTCTGAAGAACGGCCAACACTCCCTGAGCATGCAGGCCGAGGTGGCGGGAGAGTCGCTCAGCTCGGACTCGCTCGAGACCCGCTTCTACCTCGACTGTCCGGTGGCGGCACGGAGTGCCGAGCCGCAGTCGACCGCGCCCGCGTCGAGCTGCCAGTTTGGCTTGGCCAAGGCTCGCGCATCATTCGTCGAGTTGATGGGATTTTTGGCAGCCATCGTGCTGCTCGCGAGAGCGCGGCGGCGCCGCCGGCTCGATTCGGTTTGATCCTCCACTATCGGTGTTCGTTCGGGCTCGCCTGAGCGGCATCTCGATACTCGGTTACGTCCCTTAGCCACAACGCCATGGCGGCGGTGCGGCATCCTGTTGGCTTGCTTTGGAGACCCAATGAACCACCTCAATCCCAAACCCGTTCCGCCCTTGCGGATGAGTGACTCGCGCCGGCGCGCGGGGTCCGTGACTCGCACGCGCATCCACCCTGCCGTCGCCGTGGCCGGCTTCGCGCTGGCGCTCTCGGCGTGCGAAGAAACCCTGGAGAGCTCGTGTTTCGCGGCGGGCACACTCGTCGCCACGCCGTATGGGCCGCGTCGCATCGAGTTCTTGCGGGTGGGAGACGAGGTTCTGTCTTATTCGCTGGTGTCGCGAGCGCTCGTCACGAGACGGATCCGTGCCACGTTGCGAGGACTCTCGCGCGTGGTCGCGGAAGTGTGGCGCGCTGGGCGCCTGCTTGCTGTGGCCAGCCCTGCGCATCCGTTCTTCGCCGCGGCAGCGGACGCTTTCACCGCAGTGGCCGAGCTTGGGGATGGGTCCACGTTCCTCGGGTTGAGGTCAGATGGCTCCGTGACGCCGCGAGGGCACCGGGTGTTACCCATCGATGGTGCTAGCCGGCCCCATCCCGTTTACAACCTGTCGGTGGACGGGGAAGAGAACTACTTTGCTGGCTCACTGCTCGTGCACAACAAGAGCTACACCTGCGAATACACAGGTGCGTGCGGCCGGGGCGGCGGTGAGTACGGCTTGGCTCCGGAGCTCGGGAGCGGGGGCGTGATCGAAGGGCTGATCGAAGAAGGGGGCGCACTGCCGCCCGTTCGCGACGCCGCAGCTACGGGCTCGCCTGCGGTGGATGCAGCACGGCCGGACGCCGATGCCGCTCCAGCGAATTCGCTCTCACCGGACGCCGCGATCGGGGATGCCTCGCCTTCCGATGCTTCGCCTCTGGACGCGTCGTGATGGAGCCGCGACCAGCGGCGCCCGGCCCGGCTGTTTCGGGAAATAGGTGAACCGCGTTTCGGGTGCACGCCGGACCATTGCTACAGCGCTATAGAGTGCGACCCGCGCCAAAGTCGGAAGGAAACCGCTTGAGGGTCGTGAAATTGCGTTCACTCTTACCGGTATCGCCATGCCCTCCCTTTCACTCGCCACTCAATCCCTCGCTGCCCAATTCATAGCCTCTATGCCAGCGGCGTATGCCGAGGCATTCGACCTCGCCGACGCCGAGGAGCACGCACGCATCGTGCTCGAGCGCGGCTCGGAGGTCGCACGCGTCGTCGTCTGGCGTTCGTTGCCGTCGGGAGGGGCAATCCTGTGCGTCGTGACTGACGACCGTCCCGGTCTCGTCGCTCTCGTCACCTCTGCGTTCCTGGCGCACGCGCTAGACGTTCGCGCCGCACAGATCTATTGCCGCACACGCCCGGATGGACGGCTCGAGGCGGTGGACTTCTTCTGGCTGCGCAACTCCGCGGGGCCAGCAGCCGTGGACCCGACCCGCCTCGACGCGTGCGGTGCAACCATCAGCCAGTTGGTGACGCTCCAGAACGGGGCCGCTGAAACCCCTGGCCTCGATGTTTGCGCCGATGCTGCCGCAAGCGTCAGTTACAGCCCCGACGAGACGATTGCGGAGGCGTGGGACGTGCGCCTCGAGGCCAGGGACTTCCCGGGCCTCTTGCACACCGTCGCGCGGTTATTGCACCAGCACGGGCTCGAGGTGCTGCGCTGCGAGATCCGCACGGAAGAGGGTATGGCCCGCGATCGTTTCATCGTGACGTCATTCAACGGCAAACCTGCCCCCGAGCAGCTGCCCCCATTTCGTACGGCGCTGCTCGGCATCATCACGGCTAGGGCCAGTACGGCTCCTCCCTCCTGAGTACTATGGCGCGGCCACCGTGGCTTCGACATCGACCTGGTAGCGCTTGACCCAGGTCGAACCGGTGCCGGAGCGCACTTCGTTCCCGAACTCGACGCTCGACACGTACAGACTCCGGTCCCAATAGCCCTTGTCAGCCATGGCGTTGAGCACGGCGTCGATCGGCAGTAGCCCCTGCAACCCCAGCTTGGGACCTTTCGCCGTGTAATAGGTCCAGCCCTTGCCGTCGCCCCGGTCGCCGTGATTGTCGTCCCGCCAAAGTTCGTACGACGTCCCTCGCACATCGAGCACCCCCCCCTTCTGTCCGTCGGGCGACGCGCCCGAATCGAAATCGAGCCACACCGAGACCTCTCCGACGATTTCGGCCAGGTCTCTCGAGTGGTGTCGCTGCTCCTCGTCAGCCAGATCCCGAGCGTCAAGGGGTGGCTGCCTGAACCCTGAGTCTCGAGTTGATAGTCGACCGCGAGCTTTCTCAACTCGCCGATGCGCCGGGGTAGGCGGGGATCGGTCGTGTGCTTTTCCCACGGTTTCTTGCCGAACAGGATCTCCGGGTAGCCGAAGGCCGACGGCTCGAACCCCGGCCAATTCCAGCTCCAGCCCAGCTCTCGCTTGCCGTCGAGATTGCGTTCGATCAGGCACTGCTCGTGCGGGCCGTTGGCCTTGGCGTCGTTGAACACGTTGTTCGAATACAAGTTGGGGCCGTCCGCGAGTGTGGCCCACGCCGTGCAGTCTTGCGTGGATGTTGCTGTAGCGCTGACCGCGGGCTGCTGACCACCGGCAGGCGTTGCACTCGGGGCCGCTGCCGGTGGCGGCAGGGCGGGAGTGCACGCGGGAAGCAGCACCCCGAGCGCCGCGGAGGCGAGGCATTTTGATCGAACCAAAGGCGACATTGCGCGGCAAGTCACCAGGTTTCTTTGATTCAGTCTAGATGTTTGTCGGAAAGGGCTCGAGATTTCCCAAAAGGTTGCCGGGGTATTGCACTACGTGCGCGCGCGAGTTGCCCAGCGGACGAGGCGTTCTCTCGGCCAAG
Source organism: Deltaproteobacteria bacterium (assembly GCA_043780025.1). Taxonomy (GTDB): domain Bacteria; phylum Myxococcota_A; class Polyangia; order Polyangiales; family Polyangiaceae; genus SZUA-265. The sequence goes on along the minus strand of JAYWEH010000155.1, from coordinate 13,026 downwards.
TGTTGACCACCCGGGCGGGGTCGATGGCCGCGCGCTCCGCGTTGAGCGCCGCGAAGCGAATGCGCACGAGCTCGCTCGCGTGGTGGGCATCACTGGTCAAGACGAGGTCTACGCTCCGAGAGCGGACGCGCCTCAACGCTTCGACAGAGAGATCCAGGCGCGGTAGGCCGCCGTTGATCTCGAGCGCGGTCCCGGTCTCTTCCGCGGCGTCAAAAACGGCATCCAGGTCGAGCTCGATGCCGGCGCGGTGACCCAACATGCGCGCCGAGAGGTGCCCGATCATGCGAACGCTCGGATCGTGCATGGCCCTCGTGATGCGCTTCGTCTGCTCCGCTTTGCCGAGCTCGAAGTGTGAATGCACGGAGGCGAGGCAAAAGTCGAAGCCTTGCCGAAACTCGAGATCGTAGTCGAGCTGCCCCTCGGGCCCGATATTGAGCTCGATACCATGCAACAACGTCAGGCTGTCACCGAGTTCCGCCTGTAGCGCTCGTAGCTTCGACCGCTGATCCAAGAGCACGTCGCGGCCCACGCCGGAGAGCGTGCCCTCCGCGTGCTCCGTGATGGCCAGCACCGGGTAACCGCGGGCCCTGGCCGCGGCGACCACCTCGTCGAGCGTCGAGCGGCCGTCGCCGGACACGTCGGTGTGCACATGAAAATCACCCAACGCGGGCTCGATCGGTGCCGGCAATATTCCAGCTTCTGCCGCTTCGATTTCGCCAGCGTCTTCACGCAAAACGGGCGAGATCCACGGCAAGCCCAGGGCAGCGTAGATGTCCTTCTCTGTCTCGCTCGCCACGAGCTTGCCGCTTTCGAGCTCGAAGAGGCCGTACTCGTTGAGGGTGAGGCCGCGCGCGAGTGCGCGTTGGCGCAGCTTGATGTTATGCCCCTTCGAGCCGGTAAAATAGAGCAGCGCCGCGCCGAGTTGCCGGTCCTCGACCACCCGCAGATCAACCTGGATGCCGCGCCGGGTCACCACGCTGGTCTTGCTGTCTCCCCGTGCGATCACCCGTTCGACCAGCACCATCTCTGTGAGCGCGCGCATGACGGGCTCGCCGTGCTCCGCAGTGGCGACGATGTCGATGTCGCCGATGGTCTCGGAGAAGCGCCGGAGCGAGCCGCAATATTCGACGCGCGCGACGCCCGGCAAGCCCGCCAGGTGTTCGACGATGCGCTGTGCATGTGGCAGGGCGATCGAAATCGGCGTGCGAGAAAGCGCTCCCTGTGCTTCCAACCGCGAGAGGGCGACCTGAAGCTTCTCCTCCGATTTGGCGCCGAAGCCGCGGAGCTCGCGCACGCGCTTCTCGGTGAGAGCCAGGCGTAGGTCGTCGAGTGACTGAACGCCGAGCTCGCTGCGCAGGCGTGTGACCGCTTTGGGACCGAGCCCCGGGATCTGCAACAGGGCAACGACGGAGCGGGGATGTTTCTCGCGCAGCGCTTCGACGCGCCCGACCTTGCCGGTCTCGATGAGCTCGCGTACTTTTTCGGCTGTGCTCTTGCCGATGCCCTCGATCTTCCGGAGCTCCTTCTCCGTCAGCTCGCCGAGGTCAGTTCCTTGCGCGGCGATCGCCTGGGCGGCGCTTTCATAGGCGCGCACCCGGAACGATTGGGGGTTCTGCTCGTCGAGTTGGGTGAGCTCGGCGAGCTCGCGCAGCATGTCCAGCACGTCTTGCTTCGTGTCGGCCATTGGTAATTGGTGTAGCCTACCATGGTGGGTCAGGAAGAAGCGCCAGTCATCCTTTCGCTCTCGGGCCGCGAGGTTGCCATCACGCACCCGAGCAAGCCGTATTTTACGCGGCAGGTTCGCCTCAACAAGCTGGATATCGTCAAGTATTTTTTGGCCGTGGCGGAAGGTGCACTCTCGGGAATTCGGGACCGCCCCATCGTCTTGAAACGGTTTGTGAACGGGGCTGAGGGCGAACCTTTTTATCAGAAGCGCGCGCCCGCAACGCGGCCGAGCTGGCTGCGCACGGCGACCCTGTCTTTCCCATCCGGACGCACCGCGGAGGAGGTCGTGGTGGATGACGAAGCGGGCCTCGCGTGGGTGGTGAACCTGGGGTGCATCGAGCTTCACCCCCATCCAGTGCGGACCTCGGATCTCGAGCATCCCGATGAGCTCCGCATCGATCTGGATCCGGGGCCTGGCGTGGGCTTCGCGGACGTCAAGCGCGTGGCGCTCGAGGTGCGCGCGTTGCTGGAAGAGGTCGGCCTCCGTGGTTTCGTAAAAACGAGCGGTTCGCGCGGAATGCACGTCAATGCGCGCATCGAGCCGCGTTACCAATTCTCCGAAGTACGCACGGCGGCCCTGGCTTTTTCGAGGGAGATCGAGCGCCGGGCGCCGCAGATCGCCACCTCCAAATGGTGGAAGGAGGAGCGGCACGGGGTGTTCCTCGATTACAACCAGAATGCCAAGGACCGCACCACGTCGAGTGCGTTCTCGGTGCGGCCACTGCCCGACGCTCGCGTGTCGATGCCGTTGTCGTGGGACGAGGTACCCGATTGTGATCCGGGCGCGTTCACCGTGTCGAGTGCGCCCGAACGCTTCGCCCGGATCGGCAATCCGCATGCGGACATGGATCGGACGGCAGGCGCTCTCGAGCCGCTGCTCGAGCTCGCCGGGCGGGACGCCGCAGCCGGCCTCGGCGACGCGCCCTGGCCTCCTCATTTCAAGAAGGGGCGAGGCGAGGCGGCGCGAGTGGCTCCCTCGCGCGCGCGCAGGTCCAGGGCGGTGAAAGTAGAGCCGGCAGCCGACGCCGAAGGTTCTTCGGCAGAGGCGGTGCCGCGCCAAGCCGGGCGTCGCTCCAAGATGCCGCTGATTGTCGTGGCGCAATCACCGGACAAGGCGGCAGCGTTGGCTGGCCTGGAACGTTGGAAGCAACGCCACGCGGCTCTTGCGCCGCTGCTCGCTCCCGACGACGTCTTGGTCGACTCGATGCGCGGCCGCTCGAGCACCTGGAGTCGCGTCCGTGTCAACTTGCGACATGTGCCCGAGGCATCTCGCCCCGTGCCGGAGCCCCCGGATCCGGATGATGACCCAACGCGCGAGTGGCGCGAGCTCAACCGGAGCCGAAGATCGCGCTGAGCTCTTCCGGCGGGACTACCTCCAGCTGCGCGTAGGTGCAATCGCGTGGCGGCTTGTCGCTGCGCCACCGCCGAAACTGCGCGGTGTGCCGAAAGCGCGAACCCTGCATGTGGTCGTAGGCGACTTCGACCACGAGCTCGACGCGCAGCGGCTCCCAGGATAGGTCCTTGCCGCCGCTCCAGCGGCTCTTGCCGCCGGGCATGCGCTCACCACCGTGCGTTTCTGTGTTCTGTTCGGCCCAACTCTTCCACGGATGATCGGCGAGGGCGTTCTCGCGATACGGCGCGAGCAGCGATACCAGCTCGCGACGCTTTTCGTTCGTAAAGCTCGCGGCGACCCCGACGTGGTGCAGGCCCCCCGCGTCGTCAAACAGGCCGAGCAGCAATGACCCGACCGCTTCGGCATTGCCCTTCTTGTGCCAGCGAAAGCCAGCCACGACGCAGTCGCATTCGCGCTCGTGCTTGACTTTCAGCATCACGCGCTTGTTGGGCTCGTAGGGTAAAGCTCGTGATTTGGCCATTACGCCATCCAAGCCGGCACCTTCGAAACGCTGAAACCAAGAGCTCGCTAGCTCGCGGCTCGCTGTAACGGGCGTGATGTGCAGCGGGGCCGTGGCGTTACCGAGCAGACGCTCGAGCTCGCTGCGCCGGGCTTCGAACGGCTCATCCATCAGTGAACGATCGCCTTCGGCCAAGAGATCGAAGAACACGATGGACGTTGGAATTTCACGGGACAGCAACTTCACGCGCGAGGCGGCCGGATGAATGCGTTGCTGCAGTGCCTCGAAGTCGAGCGCGTTGCCGCGCGCCACTACTAGCTCTCCGTCGAGGACGACGCGCTTCGGCAAGGCCCGTTCGAGCGCTTCCACCATTTCGGGGAAGTAGCGCTGGAGCGGCTTCTCGTCCCGGCTCTGCAGCTGTATATCGTCGCCGTCGCGGAAGACGAGGACGCGAAACCCATCCCACTTGGGCTCGAAGAGCCAGCCGTCACCCTCGGGCAGAGCTCCAACCCGTTTGGCCAACATCGGTAACACGGGCGGGTTCACCGGCAACTTCATGCGCGGAGTCTGGATCGAAAACAGTCCGGGAGCGAGCGCCCGGACTGTCGAGCGTCGCGGCGATGACGACGCAAAGGACGAGGGACATGGGCCGGCGGATTCTGCCTGCCTCGATACCGAATGTGTTATGGAACGTGCACATGGCCTGCACGTTTCATCCACCCCCGGCATTGAGTTGTCTGATCTTGGCGATCGTCGCGGGCGCGGCGAGCTGTAAGACCAATGATGCGGCGCAGCCTCCCCAGGGCGTGGCAGCGTCGGAAACAGTCGAAACAGCTCCAGCTCGAGCTGGCGGCACCGCAGGCTCCGGCAGCCCGTCGAATGGTCCGGCGTCCATCCATGCGCTGGTGATGAATCGGCTCGACGGCGCCGAGACGCCGCTTTCGGCGTGGGCGGGCCAGGTTTTGCTCATCGTCAACACAGCCTCGAAATGCGGATACACACCGCAATACCAAGGCCTTCAGCAGCTTCACGCCAAGTACGCGTCGCGCGGATTTGCCGTCCTGGGTTTCCCTTCGAACGATTTTGGTGGCCAGGAGCCCGGGACCTCCGAAGAGATCGCAAAGTTCTGCATCAGCGTCTACGACGTCAACTTTCCCATGTTCGAGAAGACGAAGACGACGGGGCAAGAGCGGAGCCCGCTCTACGCGATTCTCTCGGAAGCGCGTGGCGCACCCAAGTGGAATTTCCACAAGTACCTGATCGACAAGCGCGGCAACCCCGTTGCAGCCTGGGGCAGCGCGATGGACCCTGGCGCGCCCGAGATCGCCGCCGCCATCGAAGCTCAACTGGCCGCCAACTAGAGTTGCCTTTGCAGAGGTCGTTTCCGGGCCCGTGAGGCTTGGGGCAATGGCCGATCGACGTGTTGGCACGCCCCCGAAACAGAGAGGCCATCACTGAAGTGCCATACCATTGTCTCCAATGGCACGAGGTTTGCTGCAAAGGCTTGCCTCGCACAAAGGAGGGCTCATGGGATTTCTTGCCAGACTGCTTGGAAATGAAACGCCGCCCACGCAGTTGCGTGGCACGCCGCCTTCGGAACTGGCGCTGGAGCGCTATCGTTACATGCTGGAGACAGCTCCTCCCCGCACGCTCGAGCGAGCGACAGAGCAGGCCTTCGCTCATTTCACTCTGAATCAAGGCGACAAGCTGTTGTCGCAACTTGCCGCAGGCGCTTCCAATTCCGAACGTGCGCTATTGAAGGCCACGCGCGGGGACGACACAAAGGCCCTGGCGCACGCTGCCACACGCGCCGAAATGGCCAGGCCCGGGACGATGGAAAGTCTGTTTTCGAGCGGGGGCAGCCGTACCGGGTTGCTCTCTAGTTTTGCACTCGGATTTTTGAGCAGCGCCGTTGCTAACGACTTCATCGACGCCACCGACGACTCCGACGCGGATTTCGAAGACGAAGGTTGGGGATCCAACCTCGATGGGGGGGATGGCTTCGACGCTTGAGCTAGAGCGGCGCGGATTTATCGTCTTCCCGCATCGCGATGCGGAACGGGAGTCAAGCCGCGCTGGTGGCTTGATCTTCCCGGCCGCAAGTGCACGGGCCCATTGACTCGTCGTGGACCGGACAGACCGGCTCATGCGGGCCATCGCGCTGGCACACCTCACAATCGCACGACTTGCCGGCTCGAAAATCTTCGAGCGTCAGCTTGAAGCGCGGATGTTCCGACCAAAGGGGTGCTGACATCGTCATGTTTGGCGAGTCTGATGCACGCCGGATGCCAGCGATGGATCAGTCGGCGGCGGGTGACCAGAAGCCCGTGGTGCTCAAGGGCCGGGCGCCGGGGCCAGAACCGTGTAAGTAACGAAGGCCGGATTGGCCTGCACGCCCACTTCGGCGACGGGCTCGGCATCGCGATTCAAGCCTGTGACTTCGACGAAACCGGGCGGGATGCGAATGAAGCCACCCACCCCGCTCGCGTCCGTCTCGGACACGGTGTTGCTGATCACCCCGCTGTCGAAGTAGAGGGGCGTGGCTTGGTTCTCGTATTCGGCAATCTCGAGGGTCACACCGGGCGCGGGCTGCCCGTTGCAGTCGACTGCGGTCATGAATACAGAACCGGTGCCCGGCGCCAGCGAGCCCCCCGCCGCATCCACAATCAGGGGGAGCGAGGCGGAGGGGTAGAGCTGGAGCGGAATTGGTTGTTCGATGTCGGCGACCACGGGTGGATTAAAAAACCAGAGCACTTGCGCGTAGACGGGAATGTCACAGGCGGCGGTGGGGGCGACCGGATCGCATTCGGGTGCGAGCGTGCACAGCAGGCCACGCGCTGCGTTCCCGAATGTCTCGGTATCGTAGCAACGTGCCACGCTCGTGGAGACCTCGAGGTAGCCGTCAAAGCCGCGAACGCCCGTCGGCACGTCGACCTCCAGCACACCGTTGGTGTCGCGGATGCCAGTGACGCGCGGGTTGTTGCACCCGATGTCCAGCTTGTCACACAAACGAGCGCTCAAGCCCGTGACGGGTACGCTGCAGTTGGAGATGAAATCGCAGGCCAGAAAGCGAACGGTTGCGGTGGGCGATTGCGGCGTCGCTGGGCCCGCCGGACCGTCGAGGCAGCCCCACGGATCCTCGAGCGCCAGCGTCACGTCCTCGGGGATGTCCAGGATTTCGCCGCAGCCCGACACCCCTGCGAGCAGCAACAGCGCGCTCGCACGTGCGACGCGGTTCTCTGTCACCACGTGCCGCCCATCTCCAGGCCCCAGCTTTTGGGGCGATGCGAGAGGCCGGCAGACAAGCGTACTCCTTCGTCCGACGCCTGTTCCACGGCTTCCGACGGAGCTCCGCCGAGCCAGAAGTAGACTGCGGCACCCAAAGCGAGCAGGGCGCCACCCGAGGCGAAGCCAACCGTGGAGATCATCGCCCGATCGGACGCCTTTTCCGCCGCGTCGATGCCTCGTTGTTCGCGGCACACGTTGCCATCACACAGATCTCGCGCCGTGTTGGCCTCGCCCATCGCCGCGATGCCGAAACCTGCGCCCACCCCCAACGCAACGATGCCGCTCGCGCCGATGATGACGCCTGCGATTTCGGGCTCGGACCAGCTCGCGTCGCGCGTCGGCGGCTGCCCGGCGCTCGACTCGGCAGATGCCGCCCCCGGCATGACCGGTGGGGAATTCTCTGCCGGCACGGGTCGCATCACCGCGAGCTCTGCTGCTCGGAGCTGCCCGAGGCGTGCGTTAGCGATCTGGATGCGATCGGAAACAGCGCCGGGATCAGCAATATAGCGGCGGTAGAAGCTGATCGCGAGCGGCCGATCGGCGAGTTTTCCATCGTAGATGCGCGCGACATTGTACAACATGTCGGCATTGGGCGCCGCGTCGTAGGCCTCGATGTAGAGCGCGACCGCGTCGGCATAACGCTTGTCCCGGTAGGCCGTAAACGCGCGGGCTGCCTTTTGCTCTGCGACGGCGACTTGGTCCTCGCCGGGGGAGCCTTCGTTCTGTCGGGCGGCGGCGGGGCCGGACACGCCGATGAGCAGGCTCGCCGTGAGCAGGCTGGAGGCCCACGCGCGCAAGCGAAGCGATGATGGTTTCAGCATGTCAATCGATCACTTGCACCCGAGGCGTTTCGACCTCGATCAGCTGTATATGTGGGGTTTTCTTGGCGGGTGCCGACTCGAGGGGCGGGTCCGTGGGATCGTCCGCGACGCGAGTCCGGGCCGCGCTTGGTGAATTGCGGCGACGCGACGAAGCCGTGCGCGCGCCCTCGGCACCGCCCCCTTCCAGTCTGCCAATCACCACGGTCGGTTCGACGGCGAGAGTGGCGACAGGATCGAGCTGCACTCGCCCCGCTGGAGGCGTATCCCGGAAGAAGAGGCTCTTGGGTTGGTGCCCCGGCGCGACAAAACGTAGCTCGTGCAGCGTCCCGTCCTGGACGGTCGCGAGCTGCAAGCGTCCGGTGCCCGCCAGCTTCCGATCCAGCCAGATTTCGGCGGCCACGGGACTCACTTCGACGGCAACGAAGGGAATGAGTGACAGCTCTCTCGGTGGCACCTCTGTCGCCGGCGCTTCCACCGGAGCCTGAACGGGCGGCGGCAACAGCCCCGACTTCACCTGTTCCATGCGAATCGCTTCTCGCGCGGCGTGGGATTGCGTGACGTCGCTCGACGCCCAGATGCGGCCGAACGAAAACGCCAGTACCGCCGCTGCAGCGAGCAGGCCTAGGCCCACGAGGCGTTGTGTGCCCAGATGCGACGGCTGCGCAGCGAGCTCGTTCAACAGCTCTCGAGTCGTCTTGATGATTCGCGCAGGGCGCTGGACCGCGTCGAAGTCGATCGTCACAGCTCCGGAGCTGAGCTGGAGCATCTCTCGCACGGCAGGTTCACCGGTGTCAGGGCCCCACTCGGCATCGACGATGGACCCCGCTACGCACCAGATGAGGCCATTGCCTCCATCCATGGTGCGAACTCGCAGGGTAGCGTCGGACTGGTTCGAATGGATCCAGGACAACCAGCCTCGCAGCGGCAGATGCCGGATGACCGAGGTGAACCCGCCACCCTGCAGTTCCGCGGCGTCGCCTTGCGAGGGGTTTTCGTAAGCGCCCGTGCGCTTGCCCCAGCCTAATTTGGACAAGGTATTATTCATATCTTCCGAAGCTGCAACGGCCGCTCCGCCCTCCTCTTTGCCCCGACCCCGCAGTGTACCCCCCGATATGAGTCTGTCCAAACCGCAGCGCTTCGAGGCCGTTAACTGAGATCCGGGTGAGTCAGCAATGGTCAACGGCGATCGTTCACGTCTCGATCGTTTGGATCGCTCGAGTGATTCGCGATTTGCGCGGATGACGTCGCCGAGAGCGCTCGCCGCTGCGTTTTACATCGACCGCACGGGGTAGGCTGTTGTCGCGCATGTCCCACCATGGGCCGCAACGACGGGCGCCGAAGGGACCGAGTTCTCATCGATGCTCGTGTCGTTTGCATATCTTTGAGCAAAAGGCCCGCGCCGCTGGAGTGTCTGGCGACGAGCGCCGAAACTCAGTTGCTCTCGAGAAACGATGTCGGATAGAGACCCCCAGAGCCGATATGAATTTCCTTTCCGTCACAATGCCCGCCGCGCGTGTCCTGCTTTGTCTAGGAAGTGTCGGGCTGAGTCTCGTCAGCTGCCTCACGCCTCCCGCACCGCCCGGTTCGCCTACATCGGAGCCGTCGCCGCCCGCTCCAGGCCCCGCGGCAGCGCCCCGAAACCTTTCGCCGCGGGAGTTCACCCGGACCTCGACGGAGCTCTTGGCTCAGATGGACCTGGGGTGGAACCTCGGCAACAGCCTGGATGCGCCCGAAAATGAAACCGCCTGGGGCAACCCAAAGGTCGCGCCCGAGTTGCTCGTTGCAGTGCAGAAGGCCGGCTTCGATCTAGTGCGTGTGCCGGTCACCTGGACGCTACACACGGGGCCAGGGCCCGAGTTCACGATCGACGCGGCATGGCTCGGGCGTGTGGCCGAAATCGTGAACTATGTACACGCCGCGGGCATGCACGCGATCATCAACGTCCATCACGATGGTGCGGACAAGTTCGAACAGGTGGAGTGGATCTCGCTCAACGACAAGGCGGGTGCCGTCACTGATGTGAACAACCAGGCCGTGCGCGCCCGCTTCGTGGCGGTGTGGGGGCAGATCGCCAAACATTTTTCCGACTACGGCGAAGAGCTGTTGTTCGAGTCGATGAACGAAATTCATGACGGTTACGACCAGCCGGATCCAAGGTACTTCGGCATCATCAACGCGCTCAACCAATCCTTCGTCGACGTGGTGCGCGCGAGCGGCGGAAAGAACGCCCAACGGCACCTGATCGTTCCCGGATACAATACGAACATCGACCACACCTTGGCGGGTTTCGAGTTGCCGAAAGATCCCACGACGGGCCGCACCATCGTGTCAGCGCACTACTATGACCCGTACTTGTTCGCGCTGCAGGGCCAGAAGCACACCTGGGGCAAAGCTTCGCCGGGCAACGACGGTTGGGGGCAGGAGGACTTCGTCGTCACCCAGTTCGACAAGTTGAAGACGCGCTTCATCGACAAGGGAGTGCCAATGGTCATCGGCGAATACGGCGCATGCTTCCAGCAGGGTTTCGAGGATTACCGCCGCTACTACATGGAGTATGTGACCAAGGTGGCCGCCGATCGCGGGATCGTCCCGATCTATTGGGACAACGGCGCCGAGGGCAGCGGCGGTGAGAAGTTCGGCTTGTTCAGCCGGTCCAACTTCACGCCTCTGCACCCGGGCTTGATCGAGGCCATGGTGCGGGCGGCCACGAGTTCGTACAAGCTCAGCGAAGTGGCACTCCCAAAACCGTGAGTCGAGAGTTCAGGACCGGGCGGCCCTGGCGGAGCGAGGTGCCGGGCGCGATACGCTTTGGGCGCGTTCGACGATCAGGCGCTGGATGAAACTGAGCTTGTCGAGGACCGCTGGCGAGAGAACAAACGGGTAGACGTCTTTGACACCCATGCTCCGGCTCAGGCTGTTTAGCGCCAAAGTCACGGCTTGCCACCCCGCGGCGAGGCTCTGAAAGTCGCGCAGGGTCAGCGCATCGGTCGAAATGCGGGCGGCGCTTTTGCCCGGAACGCTCACCGCAAGGCCGTGGCTTTTCGCGGTCTCCAGCGTGTCGACCATGTGCAGGTAGTGCGCCCAGGTCTCGGCCCAGTCCTCCCATGGATGCATGGTGGCGTAGGCGCTGATGAAGGTCTTGCTCCAGTCGGGCGGCGGCCCCTGCTCGTAGTGGCGCTCGAGACACGCCTTGTAGTCGAGCTGCTCGTCGCCGAATAGCTGCCGAAACTCGGTGAGCAACGGGCTGTCACGCACCAACTGATCCCAGTAGTAATGGCCGATTTCGTGGCGCAGGTGCCCGAGCACCGTGCGATACCCTTCGCCGAGCTTCTCGCGCATATTTTCGCGGAACGCCGCATTGGCTTCGTCCACGTCGAGCGTGATCAGTCCCTCGTCATGGCCGGTCACCACCGGCTGGTCCTGGGTGCGCTTCAGGAACTGGAAGGCGAGGCCGCGCGCTGAATCTTGGCGCTTGGATACGACGGGCAGATCTAGCGCATACAGGGTGTAGAGCAGTCGCCGTTTGGCGCGTTCGACGTCAGTCCAGGCCTGCTTGTTGGAGGAGTCGGAGAGGTCGGGAATGATCTCGGTCAGTTCGCAGGAGCGGCAATAAGGCTGCTCGGTGTCGGCGAGCACGAGCCAGTTGCAGGCTTCGTGCTCGGAGTAGTTGCGGCAGCGGACGTAGCGATTGGACTTGCCGATCGACGTCACGAAAGGCTCGCTCGACTCGACGACGCCCTCGGGCAAGCAGACCAGCCGCTGCGCTTCCACGGCGTACCCAAGGCTACGCTGGCAGCCGGTGCAAACGCTGTTCTCGAAGAACAAGGCCTGCCCGCAGTTTTCACATTCGAATAGTTTCAAGATTTCCTCGCCGCTCGCCGGTGCGTTCCCGGGGCCATCCCGACGTGCCACAAGCACGCTATGTGCCAAGCCCGAGGGGCCCGGGTTCCCGAGCATTCGCGGTCATACTGAGGCGCAAAGGCGCCCCCGGCGCCATTTGCGTCTCACTCGGAACGAAGTGAAAGAGTGGCGACTCGCGCCTTGACGCGGCGGCCCTTGATTCCGTCCGATTCGAGCTTGGCGAGGGCCTGCTCGGCGCTGGCAACGGCTACGGCGACGTAGCTCGTGTTCGCGTCGATCACGATCGATCCGACGGCGTCTCCGGCGACGCCGCCTTCGCCCGTCAGCGCACCCAAGATGTCGCCGGGGCGCAATTTCTTGTCCTTGCCGGCGCCGAGCAAGAGCGTGACGTGGCTCGGGCGGGGGGGCTGCGCTGCCTGCCCTCGGGCCAGCGATATCCGTTCCAACACCACCGCCGCGCCTCGTTTCCGTTCGAGGGCGGAGATCGCGTCGTCGTCGGCCTCCGAGACGAAGCTCACCACTCGCCCCGCACGGCCGACCCGTCCAGTGCGCCCGGCACGGTGCAGATTCACTGTTGGGTCCCGCGACAGGCCCAGATTCACCACCACCGGCAAGTCCGCGATGTCCCAGCCTCGCGCCGCCACGTCGGTGGCGGTCAGGACCGAACAGCTGCCATTGGCGAACAAGCGCATTACGTGTTGCCGCTCGCGCTGGGCCATCTCACCGTGAATGCTCGCCGCAACCCAACCCCTGCGGCGCAACTCCTCACTCGATTCGCTGCACTCGGCCCGCGTGTTACAGAAAACCAGCGCCGATTGTGGACGCTCGAGCCCCAGCCAGCTCGCGAGCAGGCCGATCCGCTTTGCGCTCGGGGCGTCGAAGAACAATTCCTCCACCCCACCGGGCGAGCCGTCAGGGAGTGCCTCGCCCAAGGCCGCCTCGGCCACCTCGATGCGCGCGACGTCGCGTTGATATTTTTTGCAGAGGCCCGCGATCGACTCGGGATATGTGGCTGAAAACAGCAGGGTCTGCCGCTTCGAGGGTGCGTGCCGGACGACGCTTTCGATTTGCGGTTCGAAGCCCATGTCGAGCATGCGATCCGCCTCGTCCAGCACCAATACCTTCACGTGTTCCAGCGATAGGCTCGACTTGCGCACGTGTTCCTCGAGCCGCCCCGGCGTGCCGACCACGACGTGGGCGCCCTGTCGCAGCGAGTTGCGCTGCGGCGCGAAAGGCACGCCCCCGTACAGCGAGAGCACCTTTAGGTTCGGCATCCGGCGCGCCAGGCGACGTAGCTCGCCGCTCACTTGCTCGCTGAGCTCGCGCGTGGGGCAGATCACGAGCCCTTGCACGTCGAGCCGGGCCTCCACTTTTGCCAATATGCCGAGTGCAAACGCGAGTGTCTTGCCGCTGCCGGTCGGTGACTGGACCAGTGCGTCCCGCCCCGTCAAAATCACGGGTAGAGCCTGAGCCTGTAC
>JAYWEH010000154.1:0-5487 GCA_043780025.1 Deltaproteobacteria bacterium | reverse complement strand
TTTTCGTAGAAGCCCATCCACAGATGCAGCCCGTGCTCTTCAATTCGATCCACGGGGCCACGGCCGGAAGCGCCTTTGCCCCCGAGGCGAAAGCCTTGCTGGTAGACGGTGACCTGGTACCGGCCCTGATGGATGGGTGACGACAATTCGAACGCAGTGGTGATGCCGGCGCAGCCACCTCCGATAATCGCAACCTGGATCGGCCTATTCACCTTCAAATCACCGGTCCCCATTGTTCCACGACCACTCCGGGAATGAACGCTGCCACATCGTCTCCAAACACGCGCGCCGGGGTTTGAAAGCCGGGCTCGCAGTCGCCGCGGAGCACGCGCGATGCAACAGCCGTGGCACACAACGCCGTCGACGTATACGTATCCGGCGCCCGCAAGCGTGCGCCCGCGCGTTCCCCGCGCGCGCCCTCTGCCTCGACGACGATCGAGGTACCGGCACGCGCGCGTTCGAGCAGGCTCGGCCCGTCGGGCAGCATGTTCAGCCACCAATCAGCGGCCGGCTTCAACAGCGCTGGGTTGAACCCTGGAATGAGCACGCCGGCCTGACCGAGGTGGCGCCCCACCAACATCAGGCCGCGCGCGATCAGGGTGGATTCGCAATACACTTCGATATTGGGAATTCCCGTCGTGTAATACGCGGTTGCGACGTCACCCCAACTCAAACCCAGACAGGGCACCGGCCCGCTACCAAAATCAAAGTGCCGTTCCGATAGGCCGGGCGCGAGTGAAACCAGCCGCCCGTCGCGGCGGACCCACACACCCTCCGCCACCCGATCCATGAGCGTATTGGTGGAGCCTCGTGAGATCACTTTCATCCCGGCGATCGCGACGCGCAGACGGCGCGCACCCGGCAAAACGCGAGCAACGCGGGCGGCGAGGCAGTCCGACGGCACGACGTCGAAACCCACAGCAGGCATGAGCATCACACCCGCACTCCGAGCGGCTCGGTCCAATTGTCGCACCCCCTCGATGGCGCGAACCTCGCCACAAATGTCGAGATAATGCACCCCGGCTCTCAGGCAGGCGTCCACCATTGGGCGATACGTCGACTCGAAGGGTCCCGCCGCGTGCAACACCACCGAAATCCCCTCGAGCATGCGCCCGAGCGCCGCCGAATCGTTAAGGCTCGCGACGCGGTGCGCGCAACCGAGAGCCGCACCAAGCTGGCGCAAGCGGCTCTCATTTCGTCCAGCGAGCACGAGATCGAGCCCGAGCTCGATCGCCCGGCGCGCGATCAACCCCCCCGTGAATCCGGTGGCCCCGTACAAGAGCAAGCCGCCCCGCGACATCGAGCGCTCGAAGATACACGGCGCGGGGCGAGAGATACACGTGAAAGCGCGAGCTCTGTGGAATCGAAAAAAGTGTGATAGAATGAAGGGCTCAGCTTCGAGCGCTCCTCCATACTGAACCGTCGAGTGGGCTCGCGCCCCTTGCCCGCATGACTCGACGGTGGCCGGAACGTCCATGTTCAGAAAGGCGTGAATCAGCCGTGACTCAGACCCGCAAAAGTGCTGATGCAAAGAGGGCGAGCGTACTCGACGCGCCGAGCCTGAACGCGGTGCGCGAAACGCGTGACGAGATCCTGGACCATCGCAAGACCTTGGCTGCGGCGCTGTTCACCGTCTACTTTCTGACCGAGGCAGAGCGACGGCCGCGCGGCTGGAGGGCAGCTTCGATGGCGGAAGCCTTCGAGGTGCTGGAGCAGCCCACGACGGGCCACCGTGAACAGGCGCGCTTGCGCTTCCTGACGCTGGCCAATTTGCGCAAGGACGAGGGGCGGCGAGGCTCACTCGGCTCCAAGGCGCGCGAAGTCAGTGGCGATTTCTTGCCGTACGCCGTGGTGCAGAGTAGCGCCCTCCCCGTGGGGGACAACGAGACCTCGGCGGAAGTCAAAGTCTTGATGAACGCCAAGGAGCTCGGCGATCAGACGTTCATCCATATCGCCCGCGCGGTCGATCCACGAGCCTGGATCGAGACCGGCTTTTTCTCCGACATGTACAGGCTGGACTGGCACGGCAAAGGCGGGGTACCGAGCTACGACTCCGCCGGGTTGCCATGCCGAAACCGGCTGACCAATGCCCAACCGCTGGGCGAGCCTTGGTTCCAGACGGGGAAACCCGGTGCCGGCGGCCACCCCGATCAGAGCTTGCTCGACCTCGTCTTCGAGGGTTTTCAGCTGCAAGGCATCGACGGCAAGCCGATGTCGACGTTCAACAACATTTTCGGCATCGAGCGTTTCCTCTGGGACGCGCAGGAGCTCGATCTGCGCTTCCGTCTCTATCGATCGATTGATAGCAAGCTCCAGGGTCTGCCGCGCGGCGGCGGCATGGACAAGAACGACGGCAGGGTCACCGCCCGTCGAATCAGCGCGGACGAGTTCGTGAAAATCTTCAACGCCGAAGTTCCGACCGTGCAGGCGCTGCTCGCGCTCACGGGCGCACTGGGCGGCAACAGTGAGCTCGCTCGACGCGTCGAAACCACGCTGGCTCAGCTGAAATTGGATACCGACATCACGAAAGCGGCCGATGCGCTCAGTCGGGATTGCGTGCTCGTCACGGCCACGAAACAGGTTCACTTCACCGATCTGACGTCACAGGGTGAGCCTTTCATCGATCTGGGCGAAATTCTGAACTACGCGAGCCCCATGGTGCTAAAACCGTTCTTCGAACAGTTGCTGCTGCTCGGGGCCTGCGCAAAGCCCGGCCAGCAGCTGCGCGGCATCGTCGAAGCGTGAGGCGGTCGAAGGGTGAGGTCAATGTGGTGAGGTCAATGTCATGAGCAAGAGTCTTCCAGGCACCGACTACCTCAATCGCATGCGCGATTTTTACGAAGACCAATTCCAGTATTGGAAAGACGTCACGGCGCAGCTGAATTCGACGGCCGAGAAAGTCCGTGGGGAGCGGGACTACAGCGTCAAGGATTGGCTGCGTGACGGTTTGAAGCTGTGGGGCATGTCCTTCTCGGCTCTCGAATCACTGATGAATGCACCGCTCGACCGGGCCGGCGATCAGAGCACGCCGGTGCTCAGCTTCCTGGTGCGGCTGGGCTCTGGCAGCGCGGATCCCAAGAGCGTGCGCATTCGGCCGATCGATGGCGCGACCCTCGTCGCGAGTAACCTCGTCTCCACGAGTGGTGCCGTCATCCCACAGAGCTCGGTCGTCGTATCCATGCTCCAGCAGGGCGTACTCGAGGTGAGCCTGCAAAACCTCTCCCACACGGCGCAGGGGCAATATTTGGGAGTGATTTCGAATAGCGATCGCTCGCTCGCGATCGTGCACGTGTTGGTAGAACCAGCCTGAGCCGTCGCGCTCCGGCCCGGGCGACGACTGCTCGAGGCCGTTGTCGCTCGAGGGCGTGCGCCCGCAAACAGACTTGTGCTATTCAGCCCACCTCCCGTGGCCGGCCCAAAGACCGCTGGACGACGCGACATGTGGTGCTCAAAGTGCAATGCAACTCTGACCCCCGGCACGGCGACCTGCCCGGCCTGTGGGGCGAATGCCGCTGAAACAAACTCGGGCGAACGCCGCCAGGTGACGGTCGTGTTCTGCGACATCGTCGGCTGGAGCGAGGTCGCGGAGCGGTTGGATCTGGAGGACGCGGGCGACGCGCTGCGTTCGTACCACGAGGCCTGCGCCCGAGCCGTCGCGCACGAGGGCGGGCATGTCGCGCAATATCTGGGCGACGGGGTGATGATCTACTTCGGCTACCCCGAAGCTCATGAAGACGATCCACGCCGCGCGATTCGCGCCGCGCTGTCCATCCTGGATGTGGTCAAAGGCGCGCCGAACCAGCGGCTCATACAGAGCGCTGGCACACCACTCTGCGTCCGCATCGGCGTGCACACCGGCCTCACGGTGGTAGGGCCGAGCTATGGCCTCGCCGTCGGCAGCGTGCCGAACCTGGCCGCGCGCCTGCAGGAGCTCGCCACACCCGACAGCGTCGTGGTGTCGGAGGCCACCTACAGGCTGCTCGGAGGGCGGTTCGCCACGACGTCACTCGGGCTCCGCGCGCTCAAGGGGTTCGATCATCCCGTCGCTGTGTACCGCATCGACGACGAGCAACCCGCGTCGCTACCGCCCGTGAGCTCCGGCACACGAGCCAACACGCCGGGCCCCTTCGTGGGGCGCGAAGCGGAGCTCGCGCGGCTCGGCGAGCTGTGGCAAGAGGTGCTCGGGGGCGGCTCTCATGCCGTGCTCGTGACCGGCGATGCGGGGATCGGCAAGACGCGCCTGATCAGCCGCTTCGTAGAGCACTGCACAAAGCCCGGCAGCACGGCCTCGTGGTTGCATGCGCAAGGCTCGCCCACCCACCAGAACACGCCATTTCGGCCGCTGCTCGATCTGCTCGATCAGCTCTCCGATGCGGAAAACTCGAGAGGCGCTACCGGAGGCTCCGCCGCGCGCGAAGACATCGCGCTCTTATTGTCGTTGCTGGAGCCCGGGCGCGCTGACTCCCGAAACCGTGACTCCGCGCTCACGCTGCTCGATCCGATGCGCCTCGCCCGGGTGACACGCGACTTTGGGGAGCTGATTGTCCGTTGCACGAGCAACGGCGCTCTCATCATCGTGGTCGAGGACGTTCACTGGATCGATCCCTCGACGCGCGACGTCGTGGCAGCGCTCGGTGATCTGCCCTCGGTGCTGTGGCTGTTGACGACGCGACCGGGCAGCGGCCATTCGGATGCCAAGGCGCCTCGGGCACGCACGGAGCTCGTGCTCGATCGCTTGTCGGCAGCTCAATCTGCAGTGATCGTGAACTGGCTCGCGGGCGGGGCCGCGTCCGAAGCGCTGGTCAACACCGTCCTCGCGTCGACGGACGGCGTGCCGCTGTTCGTGGAAGAGCAGACGAAGATGCTGCTCGAGTCCGCCGGGAGCGAGAGCGAATCAATGGAGATCGCGGCGAGCTTGCAAGCGTCGCTGCTGGCTCGGCTGGATCGGCTGGGGGAAGCCAAACGCGTCGCACAGTTCGGAGCCGTGGTGGGGCGAACCGTCCCGTTGACCATGTTCGAACGTGGCTTGCAACTTTCGCCCACGGCCCTGCAAGCCGCGCTCGCGAGTCTGGTCGCCGCCGGCGTGCTGCTCGCCCAGAGCCAGACATCACTCACCCGCGACGCCGTCTTGCCGGAAACTTCCGCAAAGCGCCTGACCTCGAGCGGGGATCAGCTTTACACGTTCAAACACGCGCTGGTGCAGGAAGCCGCGTACCAGTCCCTGTTGCGCTCCGACCGGCGCCGTTACCACGGCATCGTGGCTACCTCGATGGAGCGAGCGGAACCCGACTTGGCTGAACGCCAACCCGAGGTGCTCGCCTATCACTTTGCCCAGGCTCAAGACCTCAGCCGCGCCGCACATTACGCACACACGGCAGGCCGCCGCTCGATGGCCGCGGCAGCGTACCGCGAAGGGCGCGCGCATCTGCGCAATGCGCTCTTGCACTGCCGTGGCGTGTCCGAGACCGAAGAGCGCCGGAACCTCGA
>JAYWEH010000153.1:0-13133 GCA_043780025.1 Deltaproteobacteria bacterium | reverse complement strand
TCAGATCGACTTCGGCACTTTCACTCAGCCTGGCCCGGATGCTGCCCGAGACGCTTAGCTCGAGCACACCGCGAGCGGCGTCGAGCTGGGTCGCGTCGATGTCCGCTCACCGGTTTCATAAATGGCATCTGTCGGTGGGAGCCAGATTGCCTCGCCTCCCAAGTCTAACCGGCGACGCCAGCGCGCCGCATGTGACGAGTGTGCCCGTTGGCATTCTTGGCGCGCTTTGCGCGATGCTCGGGCGCCGTCGTCGAGTCATGCTTGGAAGCAGCATGCAATACCGCGCCGACATCGATGGTCTCAGAGCAGTCGCCGTTTTGTCCGTGGTGTTGTTTCACGCGGGCCTGGTCGGGCTGAGCGGCGGCTTCATCGGTGTCGACGTCTTCTTTGTGATCTCAGGCTACCTGATCTGCTCGATCGTCGCCGAGGAGCTCAGACGCGACGACTTTTCCATCGTACGCTTTTACGAGCGGCGCTTCCGCCGCATCATGCCGGCGCTGTTTGCCATGTTCTCCGTCACGTCGATCGCGGCGACATTGGTGTTGATGCCGCCGGATCTCGAGGACTTCAGCCACAGCTTGATCGCGTCCACGCTCTTCGTCTCGAACGTCTACTTCTGGAAGAATACGGGTTACTTTGACGGCACGTCGGAGTTCAAACCGCTTTTGCACACCTGGTCGCTGTCGGTGGAGGAGCAATTCTACATCGTCACGCCGCTGCTCCTTTTCGCCATCGCGCGCTGGTTCTCGAAGCGTTATCTCGCGTGTCTGCTGCCCATCGCGCTCTTGTCATTTGCGGTGAGCGTTTGGGGTGTCGAGCGGGCGCCCAACGCCGCATTCTATGTGTTGCCGACCCGGTTCTGGGAGCTGCTCGCGGGAGCCCTGCTCGGATTGTGCCCGCCCCCAACGCTTGCCCGGCGCGGGCTGCGAGAGCTGTGCGCCGGCGCGGGCATCGCGCTCATCGCCGGAGCGGCCGTGTTCTTTTCAGACGAAACCCCCTTTCCGGGCTCGATGGCGCTGCTCCCATGTCTGGGCACCTGCCTGGTCATCTACGCCGGCCTAGGCGGCCCGACGCTCGTGTCGAGCTGGCTTGGCACCCGCCCGATGGTGTTCATCGGGGCCATTTCATACTCCCTCTACCTCTGGCATTGGCCAGTGTTTTCGCTCTACCGCTACCAGGTGGGTCGCGAGCTCTTGGCGCTCGAGGCGGCCGCGCTGGTGGGGCTCGGCTTCTTCCTGGCCGTTCTTTCTTGGCGGTTCATCGAGCAACCTTTTCGGCGTAAGCTTCAGCCGATCGGGCGCCGCGCGATCTTCGTGTTCAGCGGCGCGGGCATGCTGGTCATGTTGGGGCTGGCCGCTCCAGCGAGCTTGACCGAAGGCCTGGCTTTCCGATTTCCCAACTTCGTGCTGGAGCCGATCCCCGGTCCCGAGCGCTACAACGAACACAAATGCTTTTTGGACGACAACCAGTCGCTCGAAGAGTGGGGTGGCGCCGAGTGTTTCGTCACGCGCGGGCGGGGCAAAAACGTACTATTGTGGGGTGATTCGTTTGCCGCTCAATACGTTCCGGGGATCGCCGACAACGCCGCCTTCATGACAGCGGACGTGCTGCAATACACGCAGTCGCTTTGCCCACCCATCTTCGGCTTCTCGACGGCGGCTCGGCCTCGTTGCGAACCCTTCAACGCGAACGTCGTGCAGGTGATTCGCGACTACGAGATTCGAGCGGTGGTGATGGCCGGGCGCTGGGACTACGCGTTCAAGCGCCACGTCGAGCCGAGTCAGATCGCGGACACCATCGCGCGGGTCCGGGCGCTGGGGGTGGACGTTTACGTAATCGGCCAGTCTCCTCTATTTGGCCACAACGTCCAGACGTTGTTTGCCAAGAGTGGTGGGACGCCCCAAACCGCACACGCGGCGGGGCACATCACTTTCACCGAGGAGATCAACCAGAAGCTCGCTCGGGCCGCCGCGGGCGCCACCTTCATCGACCCCGTCGCGAAGTTGTGCGACCGGTCGAGCTGCCCGTATCGCCACGACGGGCAATTCTTGATCTGGGACGTCGGGCACTTCTCCGAGTATGGGAGCCGCCTCGCCGTGCTTAGGTATTTCCCTTTCCTTCGCAGCCAGTAGCAGCTCACGATCTCGTCGCTCGAAACCGCGCCCGCCCGCGTGAGCTCCCGGTTCATGAAGTGCCCGCGGCCCCGCTCCATTTGGAGGTAGCCCAGCGGCAGGGCCGGCCGTCTAGACCGTCCATGTTATAAGGGCAGGCGAGGATGTTGCTGAAACTCCGGAGTGTGTGGGTATTGGTCTCGACATGTGTGCTGCTGAGCCGGGCTGGTGCGGTTGCAGCGCAAGATGGCTTCGCGCGACAAGTCGAGCTGTTGCGCAAAGACGACGATTTGCGTGTGCGCACCCAGGCTGCGTTGGCATTGGGTGCGTCGCAAAATGCCGCGGCCGTCGCGCCGCTGTGCACGGCGCTCGACGACGAAAACTATATCGTGCGCATGGCCACGGCGCTGGCGCTGAGCAAGCTGCGACAGGGTGGGGCGCAATGTTTGCGCCAGCGCCTCGCGATCGAAACGGTGAGCTCGGTGCAATACACCTTGCAGACTTCACTGGGGCGGCTCGAGGATGCCCCGCCCGTCATCGATGAGTCGACACGCTATTACGTCGCCGTCGCCAATACGGTGCATCAGACCGGCCGCAACCATGTTCCCGGTATCGTGCGCAAGCGCATGCGCGAGATAGCCAACCAGCTCGGAGGCATTGCCATCGCCCCGAGTGACGAGACCGTCGCCCAAGCAGAAGCGGTCTTTCAGCAGCACAGGAAGCTCAAGGGCTACTACCTCGCGCCCAAGCTCACCGTGGTGTACGCCGAAGGCCGGCTCAGCCTGCGCCTCAGCATCGCGATGCTCAGCTACCCCGAGCGCAACCTGATCGGGCAATTCTCGCGCAGCGTCGCTTCCCCCGGAGTGCCGAGCCCCGCTCCCGAGGTGGAAGACGAGTTGCTTGCCGTAGCGGCTGAATCCGCGATGAAACAGTTCTCCAGCGTGGCGCCGACGCTCTAGCACCCATGTCTGGCCCCGACGCTGTTTCCGCCCGCTTCACAACGCGCTCCAGCCTGTGCTGTGCCCTGAGCCGTAGTTCAACCTTTAGACCATTCGACCAACCGTGACGAGGAATCCGCCATGACGAAAGCTGGGTCGTCGCTGCCCACCGGGCGCCATCAACGCAAGCTGAAGAACTACCTGCTCGATCCGCACTTTCAGTTCAAATACAGCTCGTATTTGGTCGCGATCGCGGTCGTGCTCAGCGGGTTGCTCGGCGCCATACTGTGGCGGACGAGCGAGCAGATGCTGGTCGAGAGCCAGAAGAACGTGGAGCAGGGCCAACGCGTCGTCGAATTTGGGCGCAAGGTGGTCGCCGAAAGCCGCAAGGTCAGCGAAGTCGTCAAGATGAACATCGTGAAAGATCCGGTGTATCAGGAGAATCCGGAGCTGCTCGAAGCGTTCACCGCCGATGCTGGCAAGCGGGAGGAGTTGCTCGGCGATCAAGAGAAGGCTCTGGTCAACCAGGCCAAGGCGCTCGAAAACGAGCTCTTGCGGCTGCAGGCATCTCAGACGCGCGTCGCTGTCGCCTTGTTCGTGCTGCTCGGCCTGCTCGTCTTCGGCGTTTTCGTTGCGGGCATCATCGTCACCCACAAGGTGGCCGGCCCGATCTACAAGATGAAGCGCCAGCTGCGCGAAGTGGGGGAGGGGCACCTGCGCATCCCCGGCAAACTGCGCAAGGGCGATGAATTGGTGGCATTCTTCGACACTTTCGAACAAATGGTGAGGAGTCTGCGGGGGCGGCAGGAGTCAGAAATCGCTATGCTCGAGTCGGCGATCAAGCAGCTCGAGGGCAGAGCCGAGCCAGCGGCCATGACCCCGCTACACGATCTGCACCGTGAGATGAAAGCGGCGCTCGACACTTGATGGCATCCGACCCGATCTAGCATTCCGTTTTTCAGCCGAGGTGACCATGCGCAGGATTGTCTATGACGTCGCTTCCAGTGTGGACGGCTTCGTATCCCACGGCGACGGCTCGGTGGATGGCTTGCTCTCCGAGGGCGGTCATGTTGTCGACTACCTCACGCGGCTCGAAGGCTATGACACGGTGCTGATGGGGCGCGCGACCTATGAGTGGGGTTATCGCTTCGGTCTGACTCCGGGAGCCCCTGCATATCCTCACATGCTGCACCTGATTTTTTCCACCACCTTGCGGTTCGAGCTAACTCCGCAGGTGAGGGTCATCTCCGAAAATGCGCTCAGCACCATCGAAGAGCTGAAGCGCGGCGACGGCAGCGACCTGTATCTGTGTGGCGGCGGAGCGTTGGCCGGATTTCTGCTCGAGCACCAGCTCATCGATCGGCTGATCCTGAAGCAGAACCCCGTGATATTCGGGCACGGCGTGCGGCTGTTTGGCGCGAGCTCCAAGAAAGTGAAGCTGAACCTGTTCGACTCCAAAATGTACGCCAACGGCGTAG
The DNA here is from genome assembly GCA_043780025.1 of Deltaproteobacteria bacterium. Taxonomy (GTDB): domain Bacteria; phylum Myxococcota_A; class Polyangia; order Polyangiales; family Polyangiaceae; genus SZUA-265. The sequence continues at coordinate 8,606 of JAYWEH010000153.1, read as the reverse complement.
CCTTGCTGCAATACCACCTCGCTTATTGACCCTGCGCGACGTATCCGTGGCCCAGATACGCTAGGCGTCACTTGCGCTCCCAGGGGGGCGGCGTCATCTGGTCCTGCAGGTGCGCGACGAAGCCTTTTACCTTGGGCGAGAGGTGGCGCGTGCTCGGATACACCGCTTGAATCGGCGTCGGCGTGGCGTTCCAGTTCCGTAACACTCGTTCGAGCCGGCGCGCCTCCAGATCTTCCACGCAGCGAAACATCGGCAGGAGCGCAATGCCGAGGCCCTCGAGCGCGGCGGTATGGATCACCTCCATGTCGTTTACCACTAGCCGCGCCAGCACCTCCAGATCCACGGAGCTCGCGCCATCCGTGAGCCGATACTTAGCGCGCTCCACGCCGGCGCCGAACAGCAGGCAGGCATGTTCGCCGAGGTCTTCAGGCGAGCGAGGGCGGCCGCGTTTCTGCAGATAATTCCGGCTGGCGACCAGCACCCGGTGCGCAGTGCCCAGGTTCTTCACGATCAGCGTGGAGTCTGAGAGTGCACCGACGCGAATGCCGACGTCGAAGCGCTCTTCGACCATGTCGACCACGCGGTCCGTGCAGACCAGCTCGAGCTGGAGCGCGGGGTAGCGCTCGAGGAAGCTCGATACGATCGGACCGAGGAATCCGAAGTTGACAGGCGCTGTCACGCGCAGCAGACCCCGTGGTGCCTGTTCGAGGTCGCTCACGGCGCGCTCCGCGGCCTCCAGCTCGGCAATGCTGCGCGCGCAATATTCATAGTAGGTACGGCCGACGTCGGTGAGGCTGAGCTTGCGGGTCGTGCGCTGGAGTAGCCGCGCGCCGAGCCGCTCCTCGAGATCGAACACCTTGCGGCTGACAGTGGACTTGGGGGCGCCAAGGGTTTTCGCCGCGCCCGTGAAGCTGCCGGCCTGCACCACGCGGGTAAACACCAGGATTTCATTCAGATCCATGGGTCAATTGTCCCACCCAATGGATAGTAAGTCCAGATATCAGAGACTGCCAACATGCGGAGAACAATCTAGATTGAGTGAAAGGAACAAACATCATGAACACCAAGACCAACAGCTGGAACGTCGACGCTGCCCACTCCGGCATCCACTTTTCCGTCCGCCACATGGTGGTTTCACGGGTGCGGGGCCGCTTCGCCCAATACAAGGGATCCGTACAGCTCGACGAAAGCGATCTAACGCGCTCGTCCTTCGAGGTGGAGATCGACGCGGCGAGCATCGACACCGGTACTCCGGAACGCGACGTGCATCTGCGCTCGGCCGACTTCTTCGACGTCGAGGCGCACCCCACGCTGAATTATCGGAGCCGCCGCATCGAGCGCCTCGCTGATGATCGCTACCGTGTATTCGGTGAGCTCACAATCCGCGGCGTCACGCGTGACGTGGCGCTCGAGGTCGAATACGGCGGCCAGGCCGCCGATCCATGGGGCAATCAGCGGGTGGGTTTCGTGGCCCGCGCGGCCATCGAGCGCAAGGATTTCGGCCTGGGATGGAACCAAGTCCTCGAAGCGGGCGGCGTCCTCGTCGGCGACCGCGTCGACATCGACATCGAGCTGGAGCTCGTCAAGGCCGCGAAGGAGCAGGCCGCATGACGAAACGAGAGAAGGTGATCACTTTCCGGACGGTGTGTTCACCTCTTTGACATCACATCTCTGATGCCACGATTTGTGAGCTGTGGTGTCGCGACGTCTGACGGGCGTCGATTGACGCGCGACCCAGAGCGAGTAGCCTCGATCTGCTCCCTCAGAATGCAGGCTGCGGGCGGAGGTTGTTCATGACTCGAGTGCGTCGGCTTCGGTGGTGGTCTTCGGTGAGCTGCGGGGCAGCCAGCGTGATGGCTTTGGGATTGTTCGCGTCGCTCTGCGGGGGATGTGGCAAAGACGGTGATCCCCCCATCACGCAGGGCCCCGACCCAGGCGAGGGGGTCGCCGGCTCGTCAGCGGATCCCCCAGCGTCCTCGGTGCCCCCTGACGCGGCAGCCGTGCAAGGCCCGCTCGCTCAGACTCCGCCGATGGGTTTTAACAACTGGAACGCCTTCGGCTGCGACGTGAACGAAACGTTAATCAAGCAGACGGCGGACTTCTTCGTTTCCTCTGGCTTGAAAGACGCCGGCTATCAGTTCGTCAACATCGACGACTGTTGGTCGATGATGCAGCGGGACGCCGACGGCAAGCTCGTGCCCGATCCGGTCAAGTTTCCGTCTGGCATCCAAGGTGTCGCTGAGTACGTGCACAGCGCGGGCCTGAAGCTCGGCCTGTATGGGGACGCCGGGACGAGGACCTGCGCCGGTTACCCCGGTAGCCTCGGCAACGAGGAGATTGACGCTCGAACGTTCGCGGATTGGGGCATCGACTACCTCAAGTACGACAACTGCTACAACGAGTCCGATGGCTCGCGCGAAGACTTTGTGCGTCGTTACACGGCCATGCACGACGCGCTCAGCAAGGTGAGTCGGCCGATCGTGTATTCGATCTGCGAGTGGGGTCAGTCTCAGCCGTGGGAATGGGCGACGGAGCTCGGTCAGCTCTGGCGCACGACGGGGGACATCACCGACAGCTGGTCGAGCATTCGAGACATCATCGCGTTCAACGCGCCGCTGGCCCAATATGCGGGGCCGGGGCACTGGAACGACCCCGACATGCTCGAAATCGGCAATGGCTCGCTGACGGCGGTCGAGAAACGCACGCACATGAGCATGTGGGCGATGATGGCCGCGCCGTTGATCATCGGTACGGACTTGCGCATCGCCACCCCTGAAACGCTGTCCATCCTCGGTAACCCGGGGATCATCGCCATCGATCAGGACACGCTCGGCCGTCAGGGCGCGATCGTCTCGAACACGGCTGGGTTGATGGTGATGGGCAAGCCGCTCGCGAGCGGCGAATACGCCGTGGCTCTGTACAATGCCACTGACGCGCAAGCTCTGATCGGTGCCGCCGCGGTGGCGGTAGGGCTCCCGCCCGCGGAGGGCTATCTCCTCGAGGACGTGTGGGGGGCCACTCTGGTCGAGACGCGAAGCCTGATCGCGGCAGGCGTGCCGGCGCATGGCACCGTCGTGTACCGGGCCCGCCCGCTCGCGGCGGACGACGCCGTGCCGCCAGCGGTGACTGTCGAGGGCACGCTCGGCACCTTGATCCCGGGAGTACCCGACGCGGTCACGTTGACGACACGGGTCACCAATCGCGGCGTCGGCGCGGCAAATCAGCTGGCGCTCAGCGTCCAGGCGCCCGCGGGCTGGACGGTCACGGCATCGACCGCGAGCAACTCGGACACGCTCGCGACGGATGCCTCCCTCGACACGACCTGGTCGGTCGTGGTGCCGGCGGGCACCGCTGCAGGCCGCTACCCGCTCACGCTGACCGCGACGTACACCTACGCTGAGGCGAGCCAGACCGCCACGACCACGAGCGAGGTGGTGGGCGCGGTGGTGGCGGCGCCGCCGGACGGTTCGACGCTTCTGAGCACGCTGCTCGCGGTGAGCTCGACCAACGGCAGCGGCCCGATCGAACTCGACAAGAGCAACGGCGGAGCAACGGAAGGCGACGGCAATCTGATCACGATCGGCGGCCGCGTCTACACGCGGGGTTTTGGTACGCAGGCGCCTAGCAGTGTCGTGTATTACCTTGGGGGCCGTTGCTCGCAATTGACGGTGGACGTCGGGATCGATGACGAGATCGCAGCCGGCGGTGGCGCTTCGTTTGGCATCTACGCCGACGGGACGCTCGTCACGGAGAGTGCCGTCTTGACGGCCGCGGACCCGGCGAGCCCGCTCACCGCGGACGTCACTGGAGCAACTTTGCTGGAGCTTCGCGCTGATCCCGCCGGAGCGGTCGACGGCGATCGCGCGGATTGGGCCGCTCCGCGCATCGTGTGCGGTGACAGTACGGCACCCACGACCATTGAACAGACGTTGTTCTCGTTCGAGACCGGCATCGAAGAGTTCGTGATCTCCAATGCGGCGGCGGGCGGCAGTGTGGCGCCTAGCACGCTATTTGCGACGGACGGCACTGCCGGTTTGAGCATCACGAGCCCGGTGGACGGCAACTGGTTTGGCCGTCGTTTCGCGGCGCCGGTTGACCTCAGCGCGTTCTCTACGCTGCGCTACGATGTGAAAACCGGCGCGATCGGCACGCCGGGCGAGTTCGCGCTCGAGCTCGGCGCGGGCCCGAGCTGGTGTCAGGGAGGGCTCTGGACCTGGACCAACGCGAGCGCGAGCAAGACGATCGTCCGCCGCTTCGACGAGATCAGCTGCCCCGCCGGGGCCACAAAGGACCTCACTCAGGTGCTGGGCATCTGGGTCTATTTGAAGGATGGCAGCTTCACGATCGACAACATTCGGGCGGAGTGAGACCCGAGCGATTTCGAGCGAAGCTAAGCGTTGTCTGGTGTGGGCGCATGGCAGCAGCCGTTGTCGCGGCCCGAGAGCTATTGATCGAAGAGCTGGGGAGTGCCTACGAGTGACTCGAGCTCTTTCACCAGTGGCCACGCACCACGCGTCGTGTTCGAGAGCACGCTGTAGAGCAGGCGCGTCGTCGGCTCGAAGCTAGATCGGAACGAGATGCCCGCGTCCGAGCCCTCGAGCATCACGCGGTCATCTTTCGCTCCGAGCCAGAACCCGAGCCCGTACCGGCGCGAACCCTCCGCAAAATCGTGTTGCGACCGCAGCATTTCGCGCAGCGTAGAGAGAGGCACGATGCGGCCTTCAAACAGTGCGTCCCAGAACCGCGCGAGGTCACCGGCCGTAGTGTAAGCGCCGCCATCCCCCCCGCCGCGCACGGGAACGTGCAGCGCGTTGTCGCTCCAGCCGCGCTGGGGCAAATAGCCTATCGCCGCCGAGGCCGGTAGCTCGTCCAGACGCAGGAACGCGGTTGAATGCATCTGAGCCGGCGCGCAGACGCGCTCGTGCACGATGTCGTAGTAGCTCCGTCCGCTCACGGCTTCGATCAAAAGAGCCAGCAGCACGTAGCCGGAGTTGCAATACGCGAAGCGGGTTCCGGGTCGGCACTGTTGAGGCCGCCCACCGAGCAGCGAGACAAAGTCGGCGGGACGCGTCAACTCTCGAACCGGCACGTCGAGGAAGTAATCCTCGATGTCTGCGATGGCGCTTTCATCGAGGTAGTCTCCGACGCCGGAAGTGTGCGCGAGCAGCTGCCTGACGGTCACTTCACGATCGACGAGTTGACCTAGGTCGCCCAATAGGTGGGCTGCGGTGGCGTCTAGATCGAGCACGCCTTCGGCGACGAGCGACATCACTGCGAGGGCGGTCAGGCCTTTCGCTCCGCTCGCGATCGCAAAGCGGGTATCGAGCACGTTCGGAGTTTCGTGCCTGCGATCGGCGAGCCCGGCGGCCCGCGCGTATAGAGTCTGGCCCGCGCGTGCGACCTGCACGACCCCACAAAAATCGCCGGCTTCGATGGCCGGATCGAGGCGGGATATGAGCATGTCATGCATCTCGGAATCTGGATCCTGAATTTCGGACCCGAATCTCCCCCGGTGAGAGCGCCTACTTAGGGGAGCGAGTGTCTGGCGTGACGCTACCGCGCAGGCTCTTCAACGCTTCGGTTCGCTCCAGCCTGGAGGTGCCGCGAAAGAATTCCAGTTCACGGGCCAGAATGTACTGAATTCGTACGTCGAGTGGTAGCGACAAGAATTCGTTAGCCGAATACGTTCGGCGTATTCCCGTCACGTCGACGACAACGACGCGGTCGAACGCGGCGTTCGTCACGCGTCCGTGCGTCCGAGCACGGCATTGCGCGTGCTCGCCACCACACCGAGAACCTCGTCGACGAGCGCCCGCTCGAGGTTCAGCTCGAGCAGAGTCTGCTCGAGGCAGCCCGCGACGGCGTCGAAGTGGGCGTCGGTCAGGCCCTTGGCCTTGACCAGGTGAGCGTGCGCCGTGGTCAGGTCCCGCCCTTTGTACGTGTCCGGGCCGCCAAAGGCCCAGCACATGAAGGCGAGCTGCTTTCGAATCTGGACATCCATGTCGAGCGATTCGAAAAAAGGCCGCGTCAACTCGTGGTCCAGCACCTTGGCGTAGAAGAGGTCGACTGCCGCCATCAACGCGGCCTCACCGCCAATGCGCTCGTAGAGTGACTTTTGCATGGAGTTCCCCGTTCGTCTGCAGAAGCATACGGCTCAATCGCCAGAAAACCCTAGTACGAGGCGGGCCAAGCCGAGGCGGGTGAGTGACTGTGGGACGATCGTGTCGACGCACCCCGCGACGGCGGCTTCGGGACCCGCACGTGCCGGATTCGATGGTGGACCCGCGCATTTCTGCGCTAAGCCTGGCTGATCGAAGCGCTGACCCGCCCTCTCTTCGGCTTGCTCGGCATGCCGATGTCTATCGGCGACCTGCTGGGCTTCGTCACCGGCATTGCCTGCGTGTGGCTCACCGCGCGAGCGAACATTTGGAACTTTCCCCTCGGCGTTCTCAATAGCGCGATCCTCGGACTGGTTTTTCTGGAGCAGCGCCTGTTTGCGGATGCCTCGCTACAAATCGTGTTCATCGTTCTCGGGGTGCGCGGGCTGTGGCTCTGGAGGTCTCACCGGCAGACCAGCGAAACGTCTCCGGTGTTTCGTGTCAGCGCGCGCGAGCTGCGCTGGCTGGTCATCATCGGGTTGGTGTTGACGGCGGTGACGTGGCGCGCGCTCGTGTGGCTCAAGGGCAGCGCCCCGGTTCTCGACGCACTGATCACCTCGCTGAGCCTGTGCGCCCAGTGGCTGCTGAACCGTCGAGTGCTGGAGAGCTGGTTGTTCTGGATCGCGGTCGACGTCATCTCCATCCCGTTGTACTTCAGCCGGCAGCTGCCCTTGATCGCTGTCTTGTACGTGGTTTTCCTCGGGCTCTGTGTGCAGGGTCTTCGGCATTGGCGCCGGCACGCCGTCGTGTTGCCGCCCGGGGCGGCTCGGTGAGGCCACCCGTGTTCGAGCACGCCCTGGTGGTGGGCAAGTTCTATCCGCCCCACGCAGGGCACGAGTACCTGATCCGCACGGCTTTGCGACACTGTCGCCGCGTCACCGCAGCGGTCCTCGGGAGCAGCCTCGAAAGGTTGTCCATGGCTGACCGTGTGTCGTGGCTTCTTGGTAGCCTGGGAGAGCACCCGCAGTTGCGCGTCGTGGCCGAACTCGACGATGTGCGCATCGACTACCAGGACCCTGCCATCTGGGCACTGCACGTCGAGATCATGCGGCGGGCGATCGCGCAAGCCGATACCGAACATCGACATCCCGCGGTGCCCGTCGACGCCGTGTTTAGTTCGGAAGCCTACGGCGCGGAGCTCGCGCGGCGCTTTGACGCGGCGCATGTCTGCCTCGACCGCGCGCGCGCCCTGTATCCCGTATCCGGGGCTGCCATTCGTGCCGACATCGCAGGCCACTGGCACTGGCTCTCGGCCAGCGTCCGGGCGGGTCTCTGCGCGCGGGTCGTCATCGTGGGCGCCGAATCCACGGGCACCACGACGCTCACCCTCGATCTCATGCAGGCCTTGCGCGCTCGCGGTGGCGCCTGGGCAGCGACCCAGAGCGTGCCCGAATATGGTCGTGAATACAGCGCCAACCTGGTGGCTATCGCTCGGGCCCGGCAAAGCGAGCTCAAGCCGTCCGACCTCGACTGGCAAGAGGCCGACTTCATCGAGATCGCTCGTGAACAGACGCGGCTCGAAGAGCGAGCCGCACGCGCCGGGGCCCCCATCTTGTTGTGTGATACGGACGCCTTCGCCACCTGCATCTGGCATGAACGCTATCGCGGCCAACCGAGCCCGCGCGTCAATGAAGTCGCGCGAGCCTTGCCCGTTCGCGCCCTGTACATCCTGACCAGCCACCTGGGAGTACCGTTCGAGGACGACGGCCTGCGTGATGGCGAGGCCGTGCGCCCCGGGATGACAGAGCGCTTTCGCCAGGCCCTGTCGAATCAATCGGTGCCGTGGCGTTTGCTCGAGGGGTCTCGGAGCGAGCGCTGCAAGGAGGCGCTGCGGGCGATCGACGAGGTGTTTGCGGTCCGTTTCAGCTTCGGGTGAGCGGCTGCTTGCGTCCTTTGTTAGTGTGTGCAATACACTAACAAGAAAGCGCGGCACGATGTGGACACCAACTCAGCTCTACCGCCCCTCGCTGGCGCTCTTGACCGACCTTTACCAGCTCAGCATGGCCTACGCCGCGTGGCGATCGGGTTGGGCTGATCGCGAAGCGGTATTTCATCTAGCCTTCCGCAAGAACCCGTTCGAGGGCGGCTTCGCCGTGGCGTGTGGGCTCGACTACGTGATCGACTACCTGAGCCATCTGCGCTTCGACGATGCGGACGCCGCCTACCTGGCGGAGCTCACGAGCCCTGCCGGCACTCCGCTGTTTACCAAGGATTTTCTCGACGCCTTGCAGGCGATGCCCATGAACGTCGACCTGGATGGGATCCCCGAAGGTACCGTGGTTTTTCCGCATGAGCCGTTACTCCGCGTACGCGGGCCGATTATTCCTTGCATGCTCGCGGAGACGGCGCTGCTCAACATGGTCAACTTCCAGACCTTGATTGCCACCAAAGCCGCCCGAATCGTATCGGCGGCCCGTGGCGAGCCGGTGCTCGATTTTGGGCTCCGGC
>JAYWEH010000152.1:0-5508 GCA_043780025.1 Deltaproteobacteria bacterium | reverse complement strand
CCCGGCTGATCCGCTTCAGCAACTTGGACAATTCGGCGCGCTGATCTCGCACGCTCCGGCTCAACGAAAGCTGCCCTCGTGCGCGCACGAGGTTGTGCTCACGGCGCGTCGCGAATCGGGTATTGTCCCAGCCGAAATACGTATCCAGCATGGCGTCGGCCGCGAAGCGGCTGGCGAGCTCCAGACTGATGGTTTCGACCCCGTCGAGCGCGCTCCAGAGCTCCTCTTCATTGACGCTACGGGGACAGCTGCCGGCGTAGGCGGTCAGCACGGCTTCAAAGAGGCCGGCATCGATCACCGGTTGGGCAACGTCCTCTCCCGCGGGGTTGCACCACGAGCGCAGTGCATCTCCGAGCTCGTGCCCGAGAGGCCCGCGCCCGAGCGTGTCGAGATCGATCAGGCAGCGAGCCCTGGGCGGGCTGCCCTGGTGGAACATCACGTTCGACAGTTTTGGATCGCCGTGCAACGTCCGCTCGGGCAGCGCCGAAAAATCCGCGCGCACTCCTTCGGCTTGGCGCAGGATTTCCCCACCCAGGTCGCGCGATTCCCGATCGCCGAGTGCGCGCTCCGACGCGAGCGCCACGGCTAGGCTCGAAAAATGCCGGGGTGTGTCGTGGATGGGCCGCACGTGCACGAACGTGTGCTCAAAATCAGTGAGGGCGTTGTGAAAGCGGCCGAGCAAGGCGGCTGCCGCCTGCAGCCAGCGCGCGTCAGGGCTTCGGTGTACCGTCACGCCGTCGACGTACGTGAGCGCGCGCCACACACGAGGCTCTTTCTGGGAGGTGTCCACCGTCCACAACTCGCCTCCTCGGGTGTGGACGAGGCGTGGCGTTTCCAGCTGGCGCGCGGCGAGATGCGCTGTTGCCGCCTCGATGTCCAGGTGCACGTGTGGCCCAAATACGGGGTGCAAGCGTTGAAGCACCAAGATCGGTGGCCCTGCCGTGCCCGCATTGTGCACGACGTAAGTTTGATTGATCAGGCTGGGGATCGGCGTGATGGATGAGCTCGCTGAATCGAGCTCATAGGCGCGGAGCACACTTCCGGGGACACTCATGAGTTAGACCCCCCGCCCATTTCCATAAAGGTGCAGGTGCAAGCGATCGCTGAATCGATATCCCCTCGCCAAACAGGCTGCTGCCACGGCCCCGCGGCGTTCGGCGAGGCGTTCGGCGGTGGCGGCCTGGGGCATCAGGTAGACACGGTCGGGATCGAGATCGTAGCGGGCAGCGATTTCGGCCGCCTCGGATTCGTCGCCCGCGTCATTCACGACGAACTTGAAGATGCTCTTCGCGCTCGCGGCGAAAAATGCCAGCGCCGGCGCGCGCTGCCGCAGCGAGTGCTCGACCGCGGAGCTCGCGAGCTTCGGGGAGACGGTGTATTGCTCGATCAACTCGTCGAGCTCGGCAGGGGGCACCAGGGTACCGTTGGTTTCCACTTCAAAGCGGTAGCCGGGGTGCTCTTGCCGCAGCCCCCGACACAGCGCGGCGCATTCGCTCGCCTGCAGCAGCGGTTCACCCCCGGTGAGCACGACGCGCAAGCAAGCGAGCTGCCGCACCCGCTCGACCACCTCTGCGATCTCGAGCTCGACGGTTTCCGAGGCGGGCTCGAACTTCTCTCTGGCCTCGTGTCTAAAGCTCGTGCCTGACCAGTTCCAGGTGTACGGAGTGTCGCACCAGCTGCAATACAGATTGCAGCGGCTCGTTCGTACAAACACGCTGGGAGCGCCCTGATTTTTGCCTTCGCCCTGCAGGCTCAGGAAGATCTCCGGTCCGGTCTCGAGCTTCGCCAGTTTCATGGATTACCTGGACGCGACGCGGCCGGAACACAGCTCGGTCTGCCGCTCCGGGCAGGCGATGCGGATGTGAAAATGGTCGTCATGGGGCAGCCCATTGCTGGGTTGCCGGAGAAATTGCGATGCGGCCAGGACGTGATGCCGGAATGCAGGCCGCGCGCGCGCAAAATCCAGCAGGCGGCGGCGCAGATGGCTTGCCACAAAGACGTGTTCGAGATCGGCGCGGCTGTCTTTGAGCCAGAGTTGAACGAGTAGCCAATTGCGGTAGTCGTCGAATGTCACGTGACTGCCGTCGCGTGCTTTGCCCTGCGCATCGAAGGCGATGAGCCGCTTCGCGTTCTGGGGTCTGCCTTCCCGATCCGTGACAAAAAATCCGACGTCCGCGTCGCGCCCGCTTTGATGCGACTTGTGACCTGCCAACGGCCCTCCGTATTCACCCGACAGATCGCCGACGAGCAACACGGAACCCGGACTCTGCTTCGCGATGGCCTTGGCGGTGCGGTTCAACATCAACACCAAGGCGGGGTGCCCGTAGGCGTGGGGCACGCTCTTGTCCTGGATCCACAGATCCTGGCTCGGGCGCAGCTTCTTGGCGCGGATCTGCCAGCCGTTGGTGGGTAGACCCACGCTGAGCGACATCATGGCGAAGGGCGACCTGCGATATCGCTCGGGGAGCTCCGCGTTGCTGCGCTCGCGTGACAGGCTCGGCTGGGTCGACAAGCTCACAGCCGCAATCGTCGCCAGGAACGACGGCAAAGCTCGGGCAAAAGCGATCCGGGACGGGGAGGGCACGAGACGACGCCCGAGTCTAACCAAGGATGCCCCCCGCGGCCATCCTGGTCAGCTTTTTTGCCCTGTGCCAGGCACGAGGCCAGGCCTTGGATGGCGCGGCGAGCCGTGCCATTGTCGCCGTCATGCGCTGGTGTCTTTGGTTCTGCGTGGTGCTTTCGTGCGCAGCCCCCGCGGCGCGGCCCGCGGCCGTCGCGCCGAGCCGGCCCGCGCTGCCCTGGCAGTCCCAACCTGCCGTCATCCCCGAGGTTGAGTCCCCCGCGATAGCCTTGGTGGGCGCCACCGTGATGACCGGTGTGGGCGCTGACCTCCAGGACGGCGTAGTCCTGTTCGCCGATGGCCGCATCGATGCCGTGGGGCCGAGGTCCCAGGTACCGATTCCCCAGGGCGCGCTAGTGATCGACGTGACTGGAAGGTTCGTGACCCCTGGTTTGATCGACGCGCATAGTCACATGGGCGTGTACGCAGTGCCCGAGGCGATCGCGCACGACGACGGTAACGAGGCGACGCGCCCCGTGACCGCGAACGTGCGCGCCGCCGACGCGTTCTGGCCTCAAGATCCCTCGCTCTCGCGCGCCCTCGCCGCTGGCGTCACCACTGCGCTGATTTTGCCTGGCTCAGCGAACCTCATCGGCGGCCAAGGTGTGAGCGTCAAGCTGTATCCGGGGCGCACGGTGGAAGACATGCGCTTCCCTGGTGCGCCGCCGACACTGAAGCTCGCCTGTGGCGAAAATCCCAAACGCGTCTATGGCGAGCGCAAGAGCTCGCCCTCCACGCGCATGGGCAACGTCGCCGGCTATCGCGAGGCTTTTCAGGGCGCACTCGAGTACGGCGCCAAGTTTACGGATTGGCAGGCCAAGCACCAAGACTGGCAAGAAAAGGTCGCCGCTTCGAAGCGTGCCGACGCGGAGCCGCCGCCCAACATGCCTGAGCGCGACTTCGGGCTGGAGACGCTCTTGCTCGCTCTGGAGGGCAAGATCCTCGTGCAAATCCATTGCTACCGGGCTGATGAAATGCTGGGCATGCTTGCGCTCGCCCGAGAGTTTGGTTTGAAGGTGCGTGCCTTTCACCACGCGGTCGAGGCGTACAAGATTCGCGACGTATTGGCCGCGCAAGGCGTGGGCGTGGCCACCTGGGCCGATTGGTGGGGGTTCAAGCTCGAAGCCTACGACACCGTGCGCGAGAACTTGGCGTTGTTGTCGGAAGCGGGCGTGCGCGCGACATTGCATTCCGACAGCCCTGGTTTGGTTCAACATCTCAATCAGGAAGCCGCCAAGAGTTTGAGCGCGGGGTTGCGCAGCGGCGTACAGGTGGACCGCCAGAGTGCGCTCGCGTGGATCACCTTCAACCCGGCATGGACGCTGGGTGTCGAAAGTCAGACGGGGAGTCTGGAGTCGGGCAAGATGGCGGACGTGGTCGTGTGGTCCGGGGATCCGTTCTCGGTCTACTCGCGCGTCGAGCGAGTCTATGTGGACGGGTCGCTCGCATATGAGCGTGGAACGGCGGGGCGACGTCCGAGCGACTTCGAGCTCGGTCAAGGCGCCGAGCTCGGGGGCGGCCCGCCGAGCCTAGTTCCCCCCGCGGGATCACAAACGCCTGCGGCCGCTCCATCGAAGGCCACGCCATGAAGCGCCGGCAATTCATGCTAGCGGCGGGCAGCGCGGCGCTGGCGCTCGGAAACGCAGCGGACGCGCGGGCCCAGGCCGCCGAACGAACGGTGCCGCACGCTTGGGTCGGGGCGTCCATCTGGACCGGCGATGGCCGGATCGTCGAGGATGGCACGCTGCTCACGCTAGGTGAGCGCATCCTGTCTGTGAGCAAAGCCGCTGCTCTGCCGCCAGGGGCCGTCATCGTGCAGGCGCGCGGGTCCGTCATCACGCCAGGCTTCATCGCCACGGAGACGGCGCTCGGTCTTATGGAGATCGAGCTCGAACCGAGCACCATCGATGCTCGGCCTCGACCGGAAGAACGATCTGACGCGATCCGCGCAGGCTACTCCGCGGCGGACGGCTACAATCCGCTGTCGACGTTGCTCGGCGTGGCCCGCCGCGAAGGCGTTACCAGCGCCGTGGCCACACCGGATGGAGGCTTGGTGTCGGGCACGAGTGCCTGGGTCGATCTAATCGATCGGTTTCCCGCTACCGCTGTCGTGCGAGAACACGCGGCGCTTCACGCCAACATCTTTGAAGCCGCGGAGAGCAGCCGGCCCGGGGCGCTGGGGCGGCTGCGCGAGGCGCTCGAGAGCGCGCGCGTGTTCGCCCGTTCGCCACAGGCTTTCGATCAAGGGCAAACGCGTGATTTGCGTTTGTCGTTGCTCGACTTGCAGAGGCTCAGCCAGGCGATCGCGGGAGCGATACCGCTCACGGTGCGCGTGGCGCGTGGCAGCGACATGTTGCGGTTGTTGAAGCTCGCCGAACAATATCGCCTACGTTTGATCCTGAGCGGTGCTGAGGAGGCCTGGACCGTCGCCAAGGAGCTCGCCGCCGCGCGCGTGCCCGTCATCGTCAATCCGATGAACAACGTGCCCTCGTCGTTTTCTCGTCTGAATGTTCGGCGCGACAACGCTGCTTTGCTCGCAGCGGCGGGCGTCGCCGTTACGTTCAGCACATTTGACGCTTACACCGCGCACGACCTGCGGCAGCTGGCAGGCAATGCGATCGCGTGGGGACTCAGTCGCGATGCGGCGCTCGGTGCGCTCACTGCGGCGCCCGCGCTCGCTTTCGGAATGGATCAGGACTACGGCGTACTCGCTGCCGGCAAGCTCGCCAATTTCAGCGTCTGGAACGGCGATCCGTTCGAGCTCCAGCCTTGGGCCACGGAGGTCGTGGTGCGCGGGCAGCACGCTTCGACGCGTTCGCGCCAAAATGTGTTGTTCGACCGCTACCGCGACCTGTCGCGCATCCCCCGCGGGCGAGCGGGCTTGCCCG
>JAYWEH010000151.1:0-5512 GCA_043780025.1 Deltaproteobacteria bacterium | reverse complement strand
GTTCGGCAGATCTATTGGGGGTCGCTGCGCGGCTCGCCGGGCAAGGTGTTGCCTTCGCGCTGGTCACGGTAGTTCGCGCCGTGGCGCCGACCTCCGGGAAACCTGGCGACAAGGCGATCTTGACCGACGATGGCCGCTGGCTCGGCTGGGTGGGCGGCAGCTGCGCCGAGCCCGCGGCGCGTCGGGCGGCCGCCGCCGCGCTGGTGGACGGGCAATGCCGCTTGTTGCACGTCACCAACGACGCCGAAATCGCCGAGCGGGCCGGTGTCGAAGTGGCCAAGATGGCCTGCTACAGCGGAGGCAGTTTGGAGATCTATGTGGAGCCGCATCTGGCGCCGCCGCGATTGATCGTATTGGGTCGCTCGCCGATCGCCGATGCCCTGTGTGCGCTCGGGCTCACGCTCCGATATCGCGTCACGCACGTGGACCTGCGCAACGAGGGCGAGCCGTCTCCCTCACCGGAACTGAGCCCCGGCGTCGAGCAGGCTCGAAGCTTGGCTGAGCTGCCGGGTTCCCTGGGCTCGAATGCCTTCGTGGTCGTCGCCAGTCACGGCCATTTCGAATCCGAGGCGCTCGAGTGGGCGCTCGCGGGACGTGCCGGCTATGTGGGGCTCGTCGCGAGCCGGCGCCGCGTGCCGGATGTCCTGAGCCGGCTCGCTGATCGTGGGCACGATTTGTCGCGCGTGCGCGCGCCGGCGGGGCTAGTCATTGGCGCGGCACGACCGGAAGAAGTGGCATTGAGCGTCCTCTCGGAGATTGTGGCAGCGCGCCGTACCGGCGTCGCCCGGGTGGAGGCGCTGGCAGGCATCCCTCTGGCTCCGAGCGTGAGCGCCACCCAGAACGCACCGGTAGGTTCGCATTCCAACGCGCAGCCCAGTTGCTGTGACCCTTCTGATTCAGCGCCCCCCGCCCGTGTCGAGCGAGCCGTAGCGAGCTGCTGCGACGTCGAGGCGGAGCCTGCCAGTGCTGCGTCGGCTGCGCCCGCGCGGGTCGCGCCCGCGCGGCAGCTACGCTTTTCTGCGCTGGTTCTGGCCGCCGGTTTGTCTCGCCGCATGGGGGCGCCGAACAAGCTGCTCTTGCCGGTCGAAGGGCAGCCCCTGGTCGTGCGCGCCGTCGAGGCCGTGCGCGGCGCCAGCCCCAGCGAACTCGTCGTGGTGCTCGGGCATCAAGCGGCCGAAGTGGGGCGGGTCCTGTCGCCGCTGGGCCTGAAGACCGTCCACAACCCGGACTACGAAAGCGGGCAGGTGAGCTCGGTACGCGCCGGCCTCGCCGCGCTCTCCGAACCGGTCGACGCCGTGATGGTCTGCCTCGGTGACCAGCCGCTCCTGACCAGCGCGGACCTTCGCAAGCTGATGGCGGCCTTCGCCGCACGACCCAAGGGTTCGATCCTGGTGCCGATGTGCGGGCCGCTGCGCGGCAACCCGGTGGTGCTCGACTGGAAGAGCGTCGAGGAGACGCTGTCGCGCGGCACAAATTTTGGTTGCCGCCACTTTCTCGACGAAAATTCCGATCGCGTCTACTTTTGGCAGAGCGAGAGTGATCACTTCATTCGCGACGTCGATCAACCCGCCGACTATCAGGCGCTGGTGGCACAGACCCGTTCATGAAATTCGAGCGAGTGCCGCTGCGAGCCGCGCTCGGTCATGTGCTCGGTCACAACGTGTCGCACGCGGGCCGGCGCGTGCTTCGCAAAGGGCTCGTCATCGGGCCCCGCGAGGTGGCAGAGCTCGGGGAGCTGGGGGTGTCATCGATCTATACGGCGCGGCTCGAGCCGACCGACGTGGCGGAGGACGTCGCCAGCCGCCGCATCGGCTCTCGCTTGGCGGAAAGGGGCGCGCTCGACGCGGAGATCGCGCACGGCGGCCGCGTCTCACTCAGAGCCAGGGCCACCTCGCTGGTCTCGTTGTCGCCGGAGCGCTTGCTGGAGCTGAATCTGATCGACGGGGTCACGTTGGCCACCCTGCCCAATCACAGCGTTGTGGAGCCGCGCCAAATCGTGGCGACTCTCAAGGTGATCCCCTTCGCTCTGCCCGAAGAGAGCGTGCAGGCGGCTGAACGTCTCGCGCTGGCCGGCGTCCTCGATTGCAGGCCTATTCCGGTGCGTCGTGTGCGCCTGCTGATTGGCGGTGCCGAGGACCGCCGGCAGCGGCTGCTCTCCACGTTTGAGCCTCCGCTGCGTGCCCGGCTGGCGGGGCTCGGCGTCGTCGATGTGGAGGCGGAGTACGTCGCGCTCGGCGGCGAGCCGGAGCAGGCGCTGTCGAATGCCCTTGGACGCCAGCTCGACGCGGGCGCACAGCTGGTGATCGTGGCGGGCGAAACGGCGACCATGGACTGGGATGACCTGGCCCCACAGGCGATTCGGCGCGCAGGGGGGCGCGTGGAAGTCCTGGGCGCCCCTGTGTTTCCCGGCAACCTGCTGTTGCTCGGCTATCGCGGCGGGGCGGCGATCCTGGGCGCCCCCGGCTGCGTGCGCAGCCGAGAACGCAACATCGTGGACCTGATCTTGCCGCGCCTGTTACTCGGAGAGTCGCTTGGGCCGCGTGAGATCGCCGAGCTCGGCTCGGGTGGCATGCTCGCCGGCAGCGTCGGCAAAGAGGACTCGGGGCACAATGACGGGCACGACTGAGCAGCCCTCGAGGCGAGCTTCTTCTGAACAATCGCCCGGGCCGTCAGGAGCACCATTTCCGGCGCACGAGCTCAAGCGCGACTTTCCTGCCTTGCTCCTGCAGGTCAATGGCAAGCCGCTCGTGTATCTGGATAACGCTGCCACCACGCAGAAGCCTCGCTGCGTCGTGGACGCGATCGCTGAGGTGTACACGACCGGCTGTGCCAACGTGCAGCGCGGCGCCTACCGGCTCGGTGCCAAGGCCACGAGCGCCTACGAAGCGGCGCGCGTCTCCGTACAGCGGTTGATCGTCGCCGAGCATCCGCACGAGGTCGTGTTCTCGAGCGGCTGCACGGCGGCCATCAACATGGTGGCGCGGGCCTGGGGTGACGACCACGTCGGACCCGGTGACGAAGTGATCGTGAGCGGGCTCGAACACCATTCCAATCTGTTACCCTGGCAAGAGCTCTGCCGGCGCCGTAGCGCGAGGCTCTTGCACATTCCGGTCGACGACCAGGGAGCGCTCGATCTCGAGGCCTACGAGCGCTTGCTCGGGGCGCGCACGCGCCTCGTCGCACTTGCGCACGTGTCCAACGTGCTCGGCACCCTGAACCCGGTGGAGCAGATGGTGCAATCCGCGCATCGCGTGGGTGCGCGCGTGCTCGTGGACGGTGCCCAGGCCGTGTCGCGCTCGCCAGTCGACGTGCGCGCGCTCGATTGCGATTTCTACGCGTTCTCCGGCCACAAGATGTACGGCCCCTTCGGCATCGGCGTCTTGTATGCCAAGGCAGACATCTGGGCTGAGCTCGCGCCCCTGTTCAGCGGCGGAGGCATGGTCGACGAGGTCGAGCTCGAGCGGGCGAGCTGGGCCAGCCCGCCCCGGCGCTTTGAGGCTGGCACGCCAAACCTGGCGGGTGCCGTGGGGCTAGGGCGGGCCGTCAAATACCTGCAGACGGTTGGCATTGACGCCGTGGCGAGCCATGAGCGCGCCTTGTCGACCTACGCTCGCAGTGTGCTCGAAGCCATCCCGGGCGTCGTCGTGCTGGGCGGCGCAGAGGGGAATGCCGGCATTGTGTCCTTCACACTGGAAGGGGTTCACGCGCACGACGTGAGCACGGTCCTCGATGATGCGGGCGTCATGGTGCGCGCCGGGCACCTCTGCGCGGAACCGCTGCTCCGCCGTTTCGGTCTACCCGCGGTGGTACGCGCCTCGTTTGCCCTCTACAACACGCGCGAGGACGTCGATGCCCTGGGCCTGGGCCTGCGGAGCGCGCGCGGCATTTTTGGCCTATGATGGGTCGAGCTTTGACCTGCCCGTATGAGTGATCTCGGCCAACTTTATCAGGCATCGATTCTCGAGCATCACGCGCGGCCCCGCAATCCAGGGCGCCTCCCGGAGCCGACTCATCAGGCTGCGGGCAATAACCCGCTCTGCGGGGATCGCCTCAGCCTGACGTTGCGCGTGTCGGAGGGGCGGGTCAGCGAGGCGCGCTGCGACGCCAAGGGCTGCGCCATCTGTCGTGCGTCGGGGTCACTCATGACCGAAGCGGTAATTGGGCGTTCGTGCGCGGACGTTCGGGAACTCGCGGAGCGCGTGCTGGCCGAGCTTCGCACGCCCGTCGAGCCCGCTTCGGGGCCCCCCGCCGCCGGGGTGCCAAGCCCATCAGGGGTGAGCCACGACTCGCTCGCTCCGCTCGAAGCCATCCTTCACGTGCGGCACTTCCAGGGGCGGGTTCGCTGCGCGACGCTGAGCTGGGAGGTCCTGGAGAAAGCGCTCGGCCCGCTCACCGCCCGGGTGTAGGTTTCGGTAGGGCTTTTGAGAACCCAGCCGGCGCGGCTTGGAAATACAGCTAGACTGAGCGATAAGGTAGTCTTTGGTGGTCGCGGACGGCCTCGAGCATAAAGTCGCAAGACGCCCGAACAGCGGCGATTCCCCGCTGGGCTTGGTCCTTTCGGGCGGGGGCATGCGCGGCGCCTATGAGGTCGGCGTCATGTCGGGCCTGCTCGAAGCGCTGGGCACCGGCGGCCGGGTCACGGCCCCGTTCCAGTTCGCTGCCGGCGCATCCGTGGGGGCCATCAACGCGGCGTTTGTCGCGGCCAACGCCCATGAACCCGGGCTCAACATGAGCCGCCTGATCGCCGCCTGGACCGGCATGGACTTCTCGAAGGTGTTCAGCCCGCAGTTGCTCTCCTTCTTCCGCCAGCTGTTTCGAGGCACGACGCCGCCAGCGAAAGAGCAGCAGCGCCTGGGCACGTCGCTCTTGAATCCGGCGCCACTCGAAGCGCTCGTGAAGGATACCGTCGACTTCGACGTGTTGCACGGAAACATCCGTAGCGGCGCGCTGGAAGGCTTGTTCATCGCGGCGCTGCAGGTCGCCACCGGCAAGACCACCATCTTCTGTGAACTCGGCCCGAACACAATCTACCGCAACTCCAAGGACCCTCGCCGCGGTATCGCCGTGGAGCCGATCACGTTGGATCATGTGCTCGCATCCACGGCGATTCCCCTGATTTTTCCGGCTCGCCGCGTGGGCCGCGACTTCTATTGCGATGGCGGGCTACGCTTGAATACCCCCATCGCTCCGGTCATTCGCGCTGGCGCGGAGCGGCTGGTCATCGTATCGACCACCTACGTCGATCGCGCGAGCTCGCCGCCCTCGACCTCGGAAACGCTCGCCACCTATCCGTCGCTCGCCTTCCTCACCGGCAAGGTGCTCAACGCGCTGTTGGTCGATCCGCTCGCGTACGATCTGCAGATCTTGGCGCGCATCAATGACCTCGTCGACGTGCATCAGCGCGGCCTCGATTCGAGCGCCAAGAACGAGCTGCAGCAACGCATGGTTCGCCGGCGCGGAGCGTCATACCGCCACATCGAGACGCTGGTCTTCGTACCCTCGCGCGACATTG
>JAYWEH010000150.1:0-5513 GCA_043780025.1 Deltaproteobacteria bacterium | reverse complement strand
CTCGAAGCTCGCCTCACCGGAGGGCTCGGCATGTATCAAGCCCGTGCGCCGCTGTTCGCCAGCGATACGGGCCGCACCCGAGTGATCGGAGAGGGCTGGATGATGGCCACGCCCCTGGTCGCCGCACGCGACGTGGTGGGTGTGATGTACAACGATGCCGCGCTCACGCAGAGCCCGGTGAACGAGGGCAAACAGACCGCGGCGGCGTTGTTCTGCACTCTGCTCGCGGTGCTGTATCAATCCAAGCGCGGCAGCATGGCGTGGCAGCCACTGCCCAAAAAGTCGGGCCAAAGCCCGCTCGTGGAACGCATCCTGCAGGCCCTGCGCGACGACCTGCCGATGACGGGTGAGCGCCTGGCGAACGAATTTGGCGTCAGCCCCGGGCACCTGGCTCGCACGTTCAAACGCGAGATGGGCGTATCGCTCGTGGACTATCGAAACCGCCTCCGCATCGATCGCTTTTTCGATTCGATTCAGCGGGGCGGCGGAAGCATCAATCTGCTGGACGCCGCGCTGGCGGCGGGCTTCGGCAGCTACGCGCAATTTCATCGCGTCTACCGCAAGTTCTTGGGCACGACGCCGCGCGAAATCCTGAGCGGCGGAGGCCTGAACGGCGCGCGCAACGCGGCGCTGCAATACGCCGCGACCCGGCAGAACGGTGGCGCGACCGCGTCCGAGCCGGCTCATTCCGAGATCACTCCCGACGCGCTCGGGAGCGGCGCGACCGCAGCGCTGCCTTCGACCTTCGGCTAATTACTCGAACCGCGGCAGGCCGAGCCTCGTCGCGTAAATGTCGAAGCTCGTCCTGGTCCGGCGATTGCTGGCAAAGAAGAAGCGCGTCGAGTCGGAGTTCACCCAAGGATCGCGCTCGTCCGCCTCGGTATTGACCGAATCCAGGGCGATCGGCGTGCTGAAGGACTCGAGCCGCGATCGGCGCCAGCTCATGTACAGATCGCCGGGGCCGCCGATCTCCGCGCGCTTGAAAAACAGGAACAGTCCATCCTCGGTGAGGAAGCCGTCCATCGTGGATGTCCCCGCCAGGGCGAGCTCCGGGATCTCCTCGACCTTGTAGAACGAAGCCTCCGCGGCATCGCGGAATGCCAAGTAGGTTTGATAGTCACCGGTGCCGCCACGCTGGGAGGAGAGCGGCATGATCGTGCCGCGCTGAGCCAACGGGCGGGGCAGGTCTTCATCGGGTGAATTCAGCTCGATCACGTTGATCGCGATGCCCCACTCAGCGCGGCGATTCGGCCGCGTCAGCTGCCAGACGTCGATCAAGCCCTGGCTCGGCAAACGCGCCGAGCCCACCCAAAGCGTGAGTCCATCCGGGGAGATCGCTGGGCTGGTTTCAGTAGCCGCGGAGTTAGCGGCATGCACGGGTTCAGGCTCCCCGAACGGCTCCGTGCGCGACAGGCGCGTCGCGCGCCACACGTCGCCCGCACCGGTATTGGGATCGGTCGGTATCGGTCGATTGCTGGTGAAGTAGATCTCGAGCATGTCTTCGGTCAGCGTCGGGTCCTCCTCGGCGCTATCTGCATTAACGCCGGCAATCACCACGCCCGCGTCCCCGAAGAACGGGGTTGGAACGGCCTGGCCCAACGTGACCACCGTATCCGCCCCGCAACCCCACGACAGCGCGAGGCAGAACCCCACCCCGAGCGCCGGCCCGCTCAACGCCGAGATGCAGCCTCCGGGGCGCGATCGCTCGGCTCCGAGCGGCGATTTTGCAGCGCCAGCTCCACGCGACGCTTCAACGCTCGAACCTCGTGCCGCAGCGCTCCTTCGGGAAACCGAGCTGCGTGGCGCTCGGTGAGCGCGTGCGCGTGATCGTATTGATCGAGCTGGATGGCGCGGCGGATAGCGTCCACGGCTTCGATCTCTTCGCGCAGAACGCTGGACTCCGCGGCGGACGAACCGGGAGCAGCCGAAACCCGGGGTGACTGCCGCTCGACCACGTCGACCCGAGGCGCCTGCACCTGTGCCGCGCCAGTCAATTGAGCAGGTTGCTCCTGCTCAGTATCGGCTGCGCTCCGCTGCACTGCGCTCCAATAGACAGCAGCTGCTCCGACCCCAGCCAACCCCGCGCCAACAAACAAGACGGAGGCGAGCTTCGCAACACCTGCCTTGGCCGCGACACCCGCCTTGACGGCAACATGCGCCGCTGCACCAGCACCCGTACCGGCCCCGACCGAAACCGCGGCAACGCCGGAAAATCCGAGCGCGCGCTCCATGCTGGCGGTGAGAGCGGCCGACGGGCGCTCCGTGTTGACCCCTTCGAGCAGGGCGCGTTCGAAGGGGGACGCATCGCTATCGAGCAAGCGTTCGAGGCGATCGGAGGCAGGCTTCACCAGCAAAGTATAGCCCCAGCGGCACAGGTCATTCCAACCCTCATGGCTCGAAATGAGCGCTGGCTCGATGTGAGCGGGCCCCGAATTCAGCGCAACAGGAATCCGATCGCGGCTCCGGCCAGCCACACCCCCGCATCTACGCGATCGAAAACATTGCTGCCGCAGGAAGACTCCACGCATTCTTCGGTGCCGAAGCGAAATGAGTCCCGGACGAAGGGCGCGGAAAAGGCCCCTACGAGGCGGAAGTCGAACACACCCCAACGCGCTGACCCAACCAGACCGCCACCGGCCGTCGCCCACGGGCGCGTCCGGCTACCGCCCTCGAAGGTGCGTTCTGCCGATGCCGTCAGGCGTCCGAGCGCCCCGATCGCGCAGGGGCGAAGCGCGATTTCCGCGCTACCGATGCGCAGTGGACAGAACTCGAGCGTCCCGCTATCGAGCGCGAACGTGGCTTCGCCCTCCGTCTCTCGAAAACCAGCGCGCCGATGGTGCGTGTAGCCCACGCCGATCTCGGGGGAAAATAGGCCTTCCCCATCCCACGTGGCTCTCAGGAACAGGCCGCCACCGGCGATGGGAGCGGGCGCAACGCCAGCCAACATCTGAACCACGAGCGCGGCGCTCAAACGTAACGCGGGGCCGTCCGAGGCGTTTTCAACGCTCTCGTCGGGCGGCTCGCTCGGTACCGGTTGAGAAGCGACAGGGGGCTCAGGCGGCGCATCCGCTGGCGAGCTCGATTTCGGTGGAGAAACGACGGGCGGCGCGGCTCGGGGTTCACTCGGGGTCGGCGAAGGCTCGGGCACGACGGCTGGCTCACTCGGCGCAGGCAGCGTCTCCAACGTAACGGGCGGCTCAGCCGGTGCCCCGGCGCCGGGGATTTCTGTGGCCGGCGGAGCTAGTGGGACACGGCGTGGCGCCTGACGAAGAGGCGAATGGCGGCGCTGGGGAGCGGGCCACCCCTCGAGCGTGATGGCCACGACGAGGGCCAGAGCGTCGAGCGCATCGTCGCAATCCGGGCTCAGAATGTGACGGTCGAGCGCCGGACGCCCGGTGCCTTCGAGCCTCACCCGGGCCGCCAGCGCGGGGCCTTCCGGGCTGATACTCAAGAGCACTCGCACCTGCGCCGAACGCTCGACAAAACGCACGCGCGGGCTGCGTTTGGAGACACGCGACGCAAACCCCTCCGCGTCCCCACACACCGAGGTCCCCCACTCGAGGCGGGCCAGCACCGCCGTCGGCTCGGCCGCTCCAGCCTCAGCCGGGCCTTGCATCGCCCAGATCGCAGCCAGGCCAGTCAGCATCCGGATGGATGCCGCAGCCACCCCATGCCGGCATGCCGAGCGGGACGGAAAGCCCACGTCACACTGTGGTAGCCTCCTCAGTGCAAAGCGGCAAGGGCGGGTTCCGGCCCTTTTTTTGCGCCCCTGCCCCACTGCGAATCACCCGATCTGCTCGACGCAGAAATGCTTAGCGATCATGTGGGCCTGGCCAGCGGCCGCCGGCAGCCGAAGGTGGTACGCTAGCGGTGCACTTTAGTATTCGTGATCGCCCGGGCGTCGACATGCATGGTTTCATGGAGGTTTTTGATTCTCCAAACCGCCCGGCGGGTTGCCAGCCGCGGTTCAGACGCTAACCCTGCCAGGATTGATGGACTCCACCCCATGCCCGCCCGCATCCCGCCCCGCACCTCGGTGAGACCCACCTTTCGCGCTTCGCTCTGCTTCACCCTGGCCTTTTGTGGGGCCGCCTGCAGCGCTGCCGAAGACAACGCCTCGGGTCCACGGGTGGGCGTGAACGAGCCCGAGGGGATGAACTTTTTTGAGTCCGAAGGCGGAAGCGCAGGGAGCGCTGCCATGGACAACTTCCTCGACGGCGAGGGCAAACCCAGTGGACCGGTCACTGTCGCCGACGCCTGCGTGATCAGCCGCGCGCAAGGCACGCTCGTCGAGCAACCCGTCGACATCATCTTCCTGCTCGACAATTCAGGCAGCATGGATGAGGAGCTCCAGGCCGTCGAAGACAACATCAATCAGAACTTTGCATCGATTCTGATTGAAAGCGGTGTGGACTATCGCGTGATCCTCATCTCACGTCACCGTGTCGAGGCACGATCGGCGAGCGAATCAGCCAGCACCTCCGTGTGCGTGACGACGCCACTCAGCACCCTCGCGAGCTGCGAGGATGGGGCGCCGGCACCGAGCCTCACCGATCGCTTCTTTCAGTACAGCACCAAGGTCGACAGCGTCGATTCATTCGACATCTTGCTCGACACCTATTTGCCCCCGTACACGGAGGACGATCGGGAGGAGAAATACGACAACGCTCCGCGCGGCTGGTCCGGATGGCTTCGGCCCGAAGCCAAGCAGGTGTTTCTCGAGGTCACGGACGACAACGAGGACATGTCGATGCAGGCGTTCCTCACCGAGCTCACCACGATGGCGCCGGAGCATTTCGGTGCCGGCCCCGAAACGCCGGACTTTGTGTTCCACAGCATCGTGGGCCTGGCGGAGAAGGCCGTCCCCACCGAAGCGTACCTGCCCGAAGAGCCGCTGGTGGCCGAAGGGTGCGGCAACGACGGTGATGTGACGAGCGTGGGCACCACCTACCAGGAGCTGAGCCGCCTCACCGGCGGGCTCCGCTTCCCGCTCTGCCAGTTTGATGCCTACAACGTCGTGTTCCAGCGGATCGCCGAAGACGTCGTGCAAACGAGCACGATTGCTTGCGACTTCGCGATTCCACCGGACCCGGTCAACGCAAACCTGGATCTGAACAACATCGCCGTCTCCTATGCCCCCGGCAGCGGAGGCGCGCCGATCACGTTCGGGCAGGCGACGTCCGCTTCGGGATGCCAGGCGGACGCGTTCTATATCGCCAGCAACGGCGTCAATCTGTGCCCTGAGGCCTGCGCCACGATTCGCCGCGACCCGACCGCGAACGTCTCCGTGCTCTTCACCTGCGAGAGCCAAATCATCTTGCGCTGAACAGTTTAAGCTACAGGCGCAATATGCTCGGAAACACGGCTATCAAGTCCCCCTCCTTCCCGTTCCGTTCCGTGACGCGATGGTTCGCGAGCGGCCTCGGCCTCGCGTCGCTCCTATGCAGCAGCCTGGCTTTCGGCCAGTTTCCTCGTGACCGCTCGGCACGAGAGAAGATCGACGAGGCGGTGGC
>JAYWEH010000149.1:0-5530 GCA_043780025.1 Deltaproteobacteria bacterium | reverse complement strand
CTCGCGCCCACTTATCTCGCGGCGATTCCCGGTAACACCCTCAATCGAGCGCTGGTCATCAACACGGGCAGCGATAGTTGCACGCTGTTCCGGCAAAGCCCAGACGGCGTGCTCTCGGACCTCGATCTGCCGCTGCACCAGCGCGCCACGGCCTGGACGGTGAGCGCATCGGGCCGGTTCGCCATTGCCTGGTCGGACGCGCGTGATTTCGCGGCGCTCGATCCCACGGAGGGCCTGCAGGACGTGACCGTGATCGATCTCGGGCGGGAGCCGCCCGTCGCCTTGCGCTTCAGCGTCGGCTATCGCCCCGTCAGTTTGCAGATCGACGCGGCGGACCAACGCGCCTACGCGGTGACGCGCGACGGCATCAGCGTCATCGCGCTCGGCGACGCGCCTCGACTGTTGGACGACGTCACCATCGTGACCCCGGAGGAGGCGCTCGCGGGTGGCGCTGGCGAGCCGGTGCTCGACGACGTGCCCATCACGCCCGACGGGCGCTTCGCGGTGGTGCGCTTCAGCGGCGCCGCCCGGGTGAAGGTCATCGCGCTGTCCGAAAACCGCAGCCAGACTCTGACCCTGCCGGGAGAAGTCAGCGACGTGGACCTGAACGGCAGCGGCAATCGCGCGGTGGCGGTGCTGCGCGCCACCGGGCAGGTGGCGGTGTTTTCACCCGAAGCGGCCCTGGCGGATGCCGGCGCCGTGAGCTCGTTCACGCTCGACGGGGAAACCCTGGGCAGCGCGTCGCTGCCGGACGCAGGCGACAAGGCGTTGCTCTTTACCAACGCGGTCGCGAGCGATCGCCTGGCGATCCTGGATCTCGCAGCGAGCGGGGCGCCGCCGCGCGTGGTCTCGCTCAAGGCCCCCATCACGGCGGTGTTCCCGTCACCGGCCGGCAGCCACGCGGTGGCCTTGCTCGAAACGGAAGAGACGAGCGAACGCGCGGGGGCGTTCAGCATCGTGCCCGTGAACGACGCCTTGCCGCCCAAGATTCAGGGCACCGACGCGCCGCCGTTTCGCGTCAGCCTGGCCGAGACACCAAACGGGGTGCGCGGCTTGATCACGACGCGCGACGATCAGCTCGGCATCCACGCCGTGTACCTGGTGCGCATGCCGAGCTTGCAGGTCGATCGCATCGATCTGTCGAGCCCGCCGATCGCGGTGGGGCTGCTGCCAGAGCACGGCATCGGTTACGTGGCGCAACAACACCCCGAGGGGCGCATCACCTTCATCAACCTCGAGACCGCCGCGCCGGAGACGTTGACCGGCTTCGAGCTGGCGGATCGCGTCATAACGGGGTCATCGCGATGAGCTCACTTCTGAGTCGAGCCTTCACGGCATGTGGGGTACTGGGGTGGACTGCAACCAGCCTCTCGATCGGCTGCAGCAGCCTGGAAAGCGGCGTTGCACTCAGCGACAGCGCTGGTGTCCAGGTGGAGCGCGAAACCGCGCCTGACGATTTAGTGGGTGTGGGGAACGACCAGGGTCCTGAGCCCCCACCCGAGGAGGTGGAGCGCGAGGCGTCGTTCCGCGCACCGGTGGTCACGGGGCGTTACGTGTGGACAGCCAATCCCGAGAGCGGCCAGGTCGCCGCGATCGACGCGGAGACGCTCGAGATTCGCGCTGGGGAGGCCGGCTTTCGCCCCACCCATGTCGCCGCGGTGAGCCAAGGGGACGAGCCGCCTCGCGCGCTCGTGATCAACACCGGCAGCAATGACGCGACCTTGCTGAGCGCGAGCGCGGAAGGGATCGCGACCGAGACGGTGCCGTTGCACCAGGGCGCCGACAGCCTCAGTGTGGCGCCCGGGGCGCGGTTTGTCGTCGCCTGGACGGACAGCAGCAAGGCCGAAAGCCTGGATCCCACGGACGGCTTTCAAGACATCACCGTGCTCGAGCTGCGCGACGGAGCACCAGCGGAGAGCACGCGCCTCACCGTCGGTTATCGACCGTCGGCCATCGCCTTCGACGCAGCCGGCGAACACGCCTTCGCCATCACGCAGGATGGCATCAGCGTGCTGGAGCTCCAGAGCGGCAATGTGCAACTCAGCCGTCTGGTGAGTTTGCCGAACCGGCTCGGCTCGCAACCGGACGTCTCGGTGACCCCGGACGGCTCGCGGGCGCTGGCGCGCATCGCGGGTTCAGCGAGCCTCTACGACATCGACTTGGTCTCCGGACAGAGCCGCGAGCTCACGCTGCCCGGCGTCATCAGCGATTTCGACTTGAGCGCGGACGGCCAGAACGCCGTGGCGGTGATCCGCGGCGGGCTCATTGCACCCCCGCCCGCATCTCCCGATGCGGGCTCGCCCGTCGACGCCGGCGATGCAGCGGCTCCAGAAGCCGGCGCTGCCGTCACCTCGCCGGCCACGGCGGTGTTCATACCGATTCCGGCGGGGCTCGACGACGAGAGCCTGCGCCGCACGGTGACGAGCCCGAACGAAACGTTCGGCAGCGTCGCGCTCTCGCCCGATGGGACGCGTGCGGTGCTGTTCACGACCGCGACTCCTTCGGGTCGGGTCACGTTGGTGAGCCCCACACACGCACCGCGCAGCGTGGATCTGCTCGCCCCCGTGCGGGCCGTGTTCCTCACGGCCGACGGCGGCCATGCGCTGGCGCTGCAGGACCCCGCACCGGGCAGCACGCGCAAGGGCGCCTTCAGCGTGCTGTCCATCGACGACGTGCGCGCGCCCAAATTGGTCGCGTCCGACGCTCCAGCAGAGGCCGTATCGATCCCACCGGCGGCCTCCGAGCGCGCGCTCGTCACGGTGAGCGATCCGGCCACGAATACGTTCGGCACGTTTCTGGTACGCCTGCCAAACCTGCAAGTGGATTTCGCCAGCTTGCCGACCCGCCCGCTGTCGAGCGGCACCGTGCCCCTCGCCAACAAGGCCTTCGTCGCTCAGGCGCACCCGGAAGGCCGCATCACATTCATCGCGCTCGAGGATGGCTCGAGCCGCGAGCTCACGGGCTTCGAGCTTTCCTCCAAGGTGATCAACCAATGAAACGATATTTCCGTCGAGGAGCCACGGCTGCGCTCGCGCTCGGACTGTGTGCCTGCGGAGGTCGCGATCCGGATCTGGATGCACCGATCGTCAATACGACCCTCGTCGGTCTCAATCGGGCAGTGGTGCTGGCGGACGATCCGTTGGCCCGGGTACTCGTGCTCGAGAGCAGCGACGGTGAGCTCACGAGCACAGAGCTACCGGTCGGGCAAAACATCGCCGCGCTCGCCCCTGACGTCTCCGGCGACGGCCTGTTCGTCCTGTCGGGTGGCGTGCAGCCGCGCCGCAACCCCGAGGACGAGCTGCCGAGCTTGACCTGGATCGACACCCGCGAGTCGCCGCGAGTCACCACCCGCTTCGAGCTCCGGGAGCTGTTTTCCGCCCTCACCCTGGACCCGGACGGTCGCTGGGCGGTGGCGACAGGCGCCGGCGAGAACTTCGTCAGCAATCCCAACCAGCTCTTGTTCGTGGACCTCGAGAACCCCGAGCGCGAGCCCGTGACCAAGACGATCCGCAGCTTCGGCGCCGCGCCCGAACGCCTGCGCTTCACCGAGCCGCTCGACATCCCCGGCGGCCTGCGGCGCTTCCTGATCGTCGAGACGCGCCAGGACCTGACTCTGATCGATCTGGAGAATCTGGACGCCCCGGAAATCACGGTGCAACTGCCACAGACGCCCTCGGGTGCGCCGGGCCGCTCTTTGCAGGTCGTCGTTCACCCCGGCGTCGAAGAACTCCCGGGCGATGCGCGCCTGGCCATCCGTCTGGAGAACGACCCCAACGTCGTGCTCGCGCATTTCACGCCCGACGAAGGGGCGGAGCACCCGTTCAACCTAACGCTCAATCTCGTGGACGTGGGTGGCCCTCCTGCGGAGCTCGCGTTCGTGAACACGGACGGCGGCTTGCGGTTGGCCGCGCTGGTACCCGGGCGCCGCCAGGGCGCGTTGGTGCAGCTGGACACGACGCGAGTCGAACACGTGTCGTTGCCCGCTGCGTTCGATCGCCTGCAGCGCGTCGCCGAGCAGAGCGCAGCCGCCGACGCGGGAGACGTGGCGTTGCTCTGGAGCAAAAGCAGCAACATGGTGGCCTTCTGGTCGCTCGGCAGGACCGATGATCGCGCGGTTCGCAGCGTCGACGTGCTGAACCTGGAAGCGCGTGTCGTGGACGTGCTGGACGTTCCCGGGGACGCGCTCGGGCATCGCAAGCTCCTGTCCGCGGAGGGTTCGCGCTTCTTCGTGCTCGACCTGGAACGGCGCCAGAGCTTCCCGATGTTGTCGAGTGGCAACGTCACGCTGACGGTTGCCCCGGACGGCATGCGCGCCTGGGCCTATGCAGCCGGCTCCTCGCGCTTCGCCAAGATCGATCTCGATACGCTCGAGCCGACCAGCCTCGAGCTCGATCGAGGCGTGGAACGACTGTTCGATATCGGTGCCGGCCCTGCTGGCGAGCGTTCGTTGATCGCGATCCACGGCTCGGGTGGTCGCGCCGCGACCGTGCTGAACGCGCTCGATCCAGACACCGCCGAGACGCGCTTTTTCCCCGGCCTGCTCTTGAGAGGACTGTGATGAAAACCTTCCTGGATCATCGAATCGGGCTCGTCATCGCTGCCGTTCTGCTCAACAGCGCGGCCCGAGCACAACAGGCGGCGCCCGGCTCTGACACGACCCCGGCGACCACAGCGGCTCCGGCACCAGCAGAGGCCCCGGCGGCCGCACCGAACCCGGCAGTCCCTGCGAGCGCGACACCCGAGGCCACGCCTCCCGAGGCCACGCCGGCCGTGGCTGCACCACCAGCGGAGCCTCCCGCGACGAGTCTCTTGCCGAAGGTCCGTCGCTCCCCGCCGCCACCACCACCTCCGGCTAGACCCAGCGTGACGACCGGAGCGCGCGATCTCGACGAGGATACGTCACGCCTACCCGCTCCGGAGGTACCTGCGCTCGACGCGTGGCTCGGGGCTCAGGGCAACATCGTCTCCAGCGCCGGCTACGATCTGTTCTCGAGCGACGACATGCTCGCCGCGTTCACTGCGGGCGCAGGCGTGCGCTTGCTCGACTTCGGCGCCACGAGCCTGGCTGCCGTCGCGACGGTGAACATCGGCGGCGCCGAGGACACCGTGCGCGGACAGGCCGCGGAGCTCTCCGTCCTGTCGCTCTCTTTGGGCCCCGAGCTGCGGTTCCCGCTCGCGAGCCGCGTCTATTTGTACGGGCGCGTCAGCCCCGTGGCAGTACGCACGAACGCCGAGCTCGCCGACACGAGCAGCGCCACCACCCTCGAACAATCGGGTTGGCAATGGGGCGCCGACGCCGCGTTGGGCGCAGCGATGCGCATCGGCGAGGCCCGCCCGAGCGCACACGCTTCGCCCGTGTGTTTCTATGTGCGTCTGGAGGGCGGTTACGCGGCGCTCGCAGCCACCGATCTCGAGCTCACGCCGCGCGGCAGCGACGCACCGATCCGCGCTGAACCGCTCGCGCTCGGTGAGCTGTCGCTATCGGGCGTCTCCTTCCGAACGGCCATCGGCCTCGGCTACTAATCAGCTG
>JAYWEH010000148.1:0-5537 GCA_043780025.1 Deltaproteobacteria bacterium | reverse complement strand
ATCGTGTTCGACGAGGTGTATGAACTCTTGCCGCCGCATCCGCTGAATCCGCCCACCAAGCGCCCCACGGTGGCGCTGATGAAGCAGGGCCGCGCCTTTGGCGTGGGCGTCATCGTGGCCACGCAGAACCCGATGGACCTGGACTACCGGACGCTGTCCAATGCGGGGTTCTGGGCGGTCGGGCGCCTGCAGACGGACGCCGACCGCGAGCGCGTGGTCGACAGCCTGACCAACGCCAACGAACCTGGCAGCAGCGGCCCCGAGCTATCGGATCTGATCCGCCGCCTCGGCCAACGCTGGTTCCTGGTGCGGGATGTGCACGCAACGCCGAACACGGTGCTGTTGCAGCCGCGCTGGGCGATGTCCTTCTTGCGCGGCCCGATGACGCTCGGTGATGTGCGTACGGTGATGGGTCGGGGTAGGTTTGGCTGCAGCGGAGTGATGGGGCGCTCAACTCCCTTGCCCGCCAGATTGCGAGATCAGCAATGATTCCGGCCGAATTGGCTCATCTAGAGACACCCGCGCAAAGTCGCCAGGGACACTGTCCATGCCCGTGGAGCTCTGCTAGCCTAGGATCGCGCCACACTCACGGCAGAGGTCGAGCGCAACCTCAGCGCAGATCCGGCAACTCGTCCAGCGTAATGACGTAGTCGTCCGCGTAGACCGCCTGGAGGTGCGCAGGCGTGTTCTCTTCCGTCAACCAGGTGGTATGCCAGGTCATGAACCAGGACCAGGTGGCGCCCTCCGCCCGCGCGAGCGCGGGGCTGGGGATGACGCCGC
The DNA here is from genome assembly GCA_043780025.1 of Deltaproteobacteria bacterium. Lineage (GTDB taxonomy): Bacteria > Myxococcota_A > Polyangia > Polyangiales > Polyangiaceae > SZUA-265. Next base: position 4,757 of record JAYWEH010000148.1, on the reverse strand, counting down.
ACTCATGGAAGGTGACGGGCATCTCGTTGCCCACGATGTTGCGCACGGCATTGAACATCGACAGTTGTGGCTGCTCGGTCCTGGCGTAGGTATCGGCGCCCGCGATGTCCACGAACTCCTTGCCCGGATACCAATCACCATCGGGCTGGCCCGTGTAGCCGAGCACCCAGATCAGGTTGTTCAGACCTTTGTCGTTGTTGAAGTATTCGAACATGAAGCGCCACAGTCGCACGAATTGCGCGGGCCCTTGCTTGCCCCACCAGAACCAGTCGCCATTCAGCTCGTGAAACGGCGTCCACAAGACGGGTACGTTGGCGTCTCGCATCAGCGCGAGCTCCTCCGCTGCGCGGTCCAGCCCGGCCATCATCGAGGCGTACTCCGGCGTTCCCGGCGTCAGCACCCGATCGATGTCCACCTCTTCCTGGCTCGCATCGTAGCCGTCCCCATGGGTCGGCGCGCCCCAGTGCCAGCGCACGTTCGCGATGCCGCCGCGTTGCCACCATTCGATGGTGCGGTTGGCCACGCCATTGTACTGGATGAAATCGAGGCCCCGTACCGCGGGCAACCTGCCCGTCACGTCTTCGACGTAGTCGATCTCGTAGTCTGCGCCGCCCTCGGTCCACGTCGACTCCATCTGCCCGGAGAGCATCTTCACGCCATATTGCTCGTACAGATAGGCCAGGAGCCTGCGCGCTTCGGGGCTGGCATTGGGAGCCACCGGTGCCGGACCGGCAAGCTCAGGCTCGTCCGTGGATACGGGCGGAACGGGAGTCTCGCCGCCTTCGCCCGGCGGCTCGCCAAGAACGGGCAGCTCCCCCAGCACGACTTCGCCGCCCGTCCCGTCCACGGGCGGCGCTGCAGCCGGCGGCGGGGCGATGGGAGGCGGCGTCCCGCTGACCGTCGGTGCAGGGACAAATGCCGGCACCGTCGACGCCGTTTCGGGCGCGCGCTCGTCAGCCGCCCCACACGCGAACGCAAGGAGTGCCAGAGCCGCGTGCGGGTGGGGTCTTCCAAATCTCATCGAGCCCTTGATGTCCACGTTCTTTGCCTTTGCCTCTCGCCTTCAGGGGGTCAGCCGAATATCGGGAATGGGCGGCGCCGCCATGCCGCCGCCGATGTGGAAGCTCGGGTGCGGCGGTTGGTTATAGGCCACGTTTTGCCAGGAGATGGCCGCGCGATACTGAGGGTCGTGCATCAACGTGTAGATGCGGCGCTCGGTGACCGCGGTGGTCGTGTAGATGCGCAGGGCCGTGTTGTTGCTCTCACGCCAGATGATCTCCTCCCGCCAGTCTCCGAGCAGGTCGGCTACGAGCGCTGGGGTCGACTTGGAACCGTTGTTGGAAGAACACTGCGCGCAGTTTAGAAGAGCTTGTCCGGCGCCGAGCTTGCTGATGCTGGTACCGTTCTCGAGCTCGCGGGACTCATCCGCGTCCCACCAGATCAGGAAGTTGACCGAATTGGGCTGAGCCCCGCCAATCGCGTTGCCCGTACTGGCGCTGGCTAACGCCACGCCGTTCGAGGCCCAGAACTCCGCGCCCGGGTTACCGGGCACGAGATCGGCGGCGACACCGCGGCCGACATCCGCACCGCTCTGGTTGGCGCTTCGAACGATTTCACAGGTGCTACCATCGCGAATCGACCAGAAGGGTTGGTTGGTGCTCTCCGCGGGCATGAAGACCTCGATGCCGGGTCGATCGGGTAAGAGATCACTCGCGTGCAGTGCGTCCCCGTGGTTGCGGCCCGTCGAGCATTTGCCGGTGCCGTCGTGGTCCACCGTCATGGCGCCGTAGATGATCTCCTGCTGCGGGTCGGCGTCGACATTGGCCACGCTCAGGCTGTGCGCGCCCTGGCCCGTGAACGGCTGGCCCTCTGCATCTTCCGGAGTTTGATCGCTGTCGAATTTCCACAGGCGGCTCAGCTGCCCGCCTCGCCAATTCCACGCCGTGAGTGTGGTCCGCTCGTAGTACCCGCGGGCCATCACGAAGCTCGGCAGCCCCGTATCGTCCAGATAGGCAGCCGTACCGAGAAACCGATCAACGCGGTTTCCATAGCCGTCACCCCAGCCGTTCACGTTGCCGCGGGCCTGATCGAACGCGACCGTCGCGAGTTCGCGACCGGTGGCGCCCTCGAACACGCTCAGGTATTCGGGGCCGGTCAGGACGTAACCATTGGCCGCGCGAAAGATCTGATTGTCGTTGTCTGTCGCGGCGGGACCCAGGCTGAGCGGCGCGCCGGTGCCGTCACGCGTCCCGGGCGCGGTCTTGACGGCCATCTCCGCTTGGCCGTCACCGTCGCTATCGATGACGATAAACTGAGTGTAGTGGGCGCCGGCGCGGATGTTAGGCCCGAGGTTGATGCGCCAGAGCCGCCTGCCATCGAGCTTCAGACCATCGATGAACACGTCACCCGTGACACCCGCTTGCGAATTGTCGCGCGCGTTGTCCGGTTCCCACTTGAGCACGATATCGTATTGCCCGTCCCCGTCCAGGTCGCCCGCGCTGGCGTCACTCGGCGTGTGCGTGGCTGATGGCCGCTCGAGAGGGATGCGCAGGAAGTTTTCGTTCCATGGCGCTACGGGGGCAGACCGTTCACATTCCAGGCCGCCGACGACGGCGCTGACGCTGTACGCGGAATCGGCGCTGCCGTCCGCGTCGGTCAGATTGGTGCTATCGGTCACGCTCGCGAGGAATTCGCCGTCGCGAAACACGTTGTACGAGACGGACGCGGGGTTATCGCGGTCGTATTCGTAGCCGAACATGCGCCAGCCCACGTAGACGCCGTCGCCCTGCAGCACGGCCACCACGCCGCGCTCCAGATCTTCCACGACATTGAATCCTGCGGCGCCGTTCGGCTGGCTGAGGCAAGGATCCGTGCTCGTCACAGGGTTCTTGCCGGGCGGGGGATTCGCGACCGGTGGAGTATCGACGCTGACGGGGTTGGGGTTGCCTTCCGTCCCATTCGGTACGCCAATCGGAGGCATGTCCCCGGATGCTCCGCCCGTGCCGTCCGGTTCGAGCGGCTGCACTCCGTTGTCGGCCTCCGCAGGCCCAGCATAGGGGGGCACGTCGCCAGCGTCGTCGCTGGTGCCACAAGCCAGGAGGACCAGCAGCGATCCTAACGAACCAGTCAACGCGCGATTGGGCCAACGCCTCGATGCCATGAGTGCTCCTGAATGAAACCCGAACGCCATGCGCTGGCGCTTTGGGGGTGTGCAGCAGGATGTTCGAGCAAGGGCGCGACGGCAAGTAGGTACCGCTGGGTACCTACTTGCCGGAGAATGTTCGCAAAACGTGGGGTATCGCGCGCTGACAACCGGCAACGTTTCCACCACTCGCACGGTGACCCGAGACGGGGCGCGGTGAAGCAGAGCGATCGCTCGATGTGTATGGACAACGCTTCCACACTCACTTCGCGCTCATTTTAGCATCAATTGTTGATAAATATCGCTTCGTCGAGATCGCTGGCTCGAGCTAACGTCATGCACATCGATGACAGGCAGCTTCAATCCGAATTGCCCGACGCGTCTCCTCTTGGATCGACTTGGCGACAAATGGACGCTTCCCGCGTTCGCAGCGCTCGGAACGGGCCCCAAGCGCTTTGGCGAGCTGCGCAGGGCGTTGCAGGGTGTATCTCAGAAGGTATTGACGGACGTGGTGCGCGCGCTCGAACGGGATGGCTTCTTCTCTAGGCACGTGATCGCGACCGTGCCGTTGAGTGTCGAGTACCGGCTCACTCCACTCGGCGTCTCGCTCGCCGAGCTACTCGCAAAAGTTCACGCCTGGGCCGAAGCGCACATGGGCGAGATGAGCGCCTTCGCAACGCGCACGACGCCAGAAATCTGAGTCACGGCGAGCCATGGATCGATCCGGGGTGCGCCCTCGCAGCTCGTACCGTGTCTGGCGGCGTTGGCCTCCGGTGCTTTGTTGCCTGGCGTTGCTCATCTTCAGTCCTTCCGGAGCCGCTCACGACCTGGCATTCGATCAAATGATGCTCTGGCCCGATCGGAGCGCCGGAGAACTCCGCGGCGAGCTCACCATCGATCCGGAGCTGACACGCTCTTTGGATGTGCAGCCCACCCCAGAGCATTCGCACGCGGTCGTCGAGTTTTTGAAACGCAATATTCAGATCAGCGCGGACGCCGTGCTCGTGCCACTCGACTTCGAGATCCGGGAGCTCTGGGTGCGCGGCGGCGCTACACCGGGGGACCTGATCGTCTTCACGGTGCCGCTCGGCAGGGGGTCGCGGGACTTGCGCGTCTTCGCGAGCGACGCCTTCAAGGCGCTGGTCGTCTCGGTGCAAGTCGTCTCCGACACGGGCACCATCGACACGACCAGTTGGCTCGCCCGCGGCAACGAGTGGACGCCGAGCTATCGCATCGGCGCCGGTTGGCAGCAATCCGGTTGGCGGTCGGGCGTCGCTGATGTGTTCTCGGTGGACCCCCCTCCCGAGAGCCGGCTCACCGAGGACCGGAGCGCGATCGCCATGCGTTTCATCGGGTCCGGCTTCGAGCACATTCTGCCCGGAGGCTTCGATCATGTGTTGTTCGTCGCCGCGCTCGTGCTCGGCAGCGCCCGGCGCTATCGGAGACTGCTGCTTTCGTTGAGCCTTTTCACGATAGCCCACACCCTGACGCTGGCGCTGGGCAAGCTCGAGCTCGTCAAGGTCTCGCCAGGGCTCGTCGAGCCGCTCATTGCGTTCTCAATTTTTGCGCTAGCCGTTCATAACCTCTGGCAGCGACAGCGCTCAGAAAGGCCTGC
>JAYWEH010000147.1:0-13236 GCA_043780025.1 Deltaproteobacteria bacterium | reverse complement strand
GGCTCTCAAGCAGGCATTCCCGGACGAGGTACAGCACATCTTCGCGCGCACCGGCACGGCGGAGGTTGCGACGGACCCCATGGGGCCCAATGTGTCGGACACGTACGTCATGCTGAAGCCTCGCGACCAATGGACCAAGGCGGCGACGCAGACCGATCTAGCGGAGCAGATGGAGAAGGTGCTCGCGGATTTTCCGGGCCAAAACTATGAGTTCAGTCAGCCCATCGAGCTCCGTTTCAACGAGCTGATCTCCGGCGTCCGTAGCGACGTGGCAGTCAAGGTTTTTGGCGACGATCTCGACGTCATGCTGAAGCACGCCACGCAGGTTGCTACGGCGCTGCGGGCCACGCCGGGCGTAGCCGACCTCAAGGTCGAACAGGTCACCGGGTTGCCCGTGCTCACGATCGATATCGATCGCGCGAGCATCGCCCGGTATGGCCTCAACATCGCTGATGTGCAGGCCGTGGTCGAGACGGCCGTGGGTGGCGTGAGCGCTGGTGAGGTGTTCGAGGGGGACCGCCGTTTCCAGCTCGTCGTGCGGTTGCCAGACGCGATCCGGCGGGATCTGGAGGCCATCGAAAACCTCCCCGTGCCCTTACCCCTGCGGGAAGAGCCTGAAAACGAATCGGAGGCAAACACCTGGGCCGGCGAGCGCCCGCGCAGCGGCTTCGTACCCCTCGGGGCAGTGGCCCGTATCGGAATCGAGGAAGGTCCCAACCAGATCAGTCGCGAAAACGGCAAGCGGCGCGTCGTGGTGCAAGCCAACGTCCGAGGCCGCGATCTGGGCGGTTTCGTCGCCGATGCTCAGGCGCGCATCGACGCTTCGGTCAAGCTTCCACCGGGATATTGGACCGAATGGGGCGGGCAATTCGAAAACCTAATCGCCGCTCAAGAGCGACTCACCGTGGTCGTCCCACTCGCCCTTGGATTGATTTTCGGCATGTTGTTCATGTTCTTTGGGACCATCAAAAATGCGGTGTTGGTCTTCAGCGGTGTGCCGCTCGCGCTGACCGGCGGAATCATTGCGCTGGCCGTGCGGGGCATTCCGTTTTCGATCTCGGCGGCCATCGGCTTCATCGCTTTGTCCGGGGTGGCGGTGCTCAACGGCCTGGTGATGGTCAGCTTCATCGAAAACATGCGCCGGGACGGTGTCTTGCTCGACGACGCCGTGTTCCGAGGCTCGATCGCCCGCCTCCGGCCCGTATTGATGACGGCGCTCGTGGCTTCGCTCGGCTTCGTGCCGATGGCAATCGCCAGCGGAACCGGCGCGGAGGTGCAACGGCCGCTCGCCACAGTCGTCATCGGCGGTATCTTGTCCTCAACCGCGCTGACGCTGCTGGTGCTGCCGGTGCTCTACCGTCTATTCCACCGTGACACGGGGCCCATTCTCGCGGACGACCTCGAGTAAATGCCGCGCATCGTGAAGCCGCAGTGTTGGGTCACCCTATCGCTAGTTGCAGCCGCTGCCTGCGCGCCCCCTGTATCCAGAGGGCAGCGCGCGCTGAGCGACAAGCAAGCGCTCCTTGCTCAAGAGCTGGGCGAAATGCCGGTACCTGCCGGCGCTTGCCCGGAACACGCGGATGCCGACGTCCTTGGCAACCCGCGAGCCCCGGTGCAGCGCACGGCTCTCGGAGTTGCGTACTGTATCTTGCACGAAGGGCCGCCTGGGGTGGTTCCAGGCCCCAACGATTCGGTTCTCGTCCACTATTCAGGCTGGACTCTGGAAGGGCGCATGTTCGACAGCAGTGTCGAAAGGGGGCAACCCGTGGAGTTTGCCGTGGGCAATGTGATACGCGGCTGGACCGAAGGGCTGCAACTCATGACTCCCGGCGACAAGGCCCGCCTGTGGATCCCGGCGCACATGGCCTACGGTCAGAAGAAGTCGAAAGACCCCGCAGACACCACGCCATTGGGCCCATTGACTTTCGACATCGAACTCGTCGAGGTTCGCCGCGCGCCACCACCGCAGCCCGAACCGCTGGCTACGGAGGGTGAGCCGAAGCCCCGCCTGGCCCCCAGGGGCGTGTCCGCGGCGGAGTCGGCTCCCATCAAAAAGCGCGAACTCGACGATGGGCATTCACACTAGTGGTGACGCCCACCGTGGCCAGCTTCTCTACACTTGACGGCTGAAAGAACCAAACGTGGATTGGAACGGTGACGCGACAATTGCTAGACGTATCGTCGTTGCCGACGTACTCACCGCTTGGTCTGGCCGAAAGCGCTCGAAGGCTCAACCCCACGAAACGAGATGAAAGCCAAAGTCTCAGCAACACCGCAGAACGTCCCGTCGTTCGTCTTCGCATACGCCGCCTGGTCGATCGCCTGCATGGCCACCTTGGCGAGCCTCTTCTTCGGCGAGGTGATGAAGCTTCCTCCGTGCACGCTCTGCTGGTATCAGCGTATTTGCCTGTTCCCGCTGACCGTTGTCATCGCCGTCGGTATCGTGCTTCGCGACAGCAAGCTCGCTGCCTACAGCGTCCCGTTGGTGGCGATGGGCTTGGGGTTCTCCGCCTATCACAACCTTTTGTACTACGGAGTGATCCCCGAGGCCCTTTCTCCATGTGTGGCGGGAATATCCTGCACCACGCGCCAAATAGAATGGCTAGGATTCATCACCATTCCGTTGATGTCGCTGATCGCTTTTGTTTCGCTCCTGGTCAGCCTGGTCGTTCATGGGAAAATTCAGCAGAGGGCTCGGGCATGAAGAAAGACGTTTACCGGCTAGCGGCCATTGCTGCCGTTCTGATCGCCGGGATGCTCATCGTCGCGGCGTACTACATTCGCGCTCAAAAGGCTGAGCGAGCGGAAGCAGTCGCCAAACAAGCGCGCGACAACGCCGCGGTTTTTGTCCGCCCCCACAGTCGCGGGTTTGGACCGGCGAATGCGAAGGTAACAGTCGTCGAGTTCCTCGATCCAGAGTGCGAGTCGTGTCGGGCAATGTTCCCCTTCGTCAAGAGGTTGCTCGCGCAATACGATGGCCGCGTGCGCCTCGTGGTTCGCTACAACCCGTTTCACCCGAACTCGAGCTATGCCGTCAGCGCACTGGAGGCCGCGGGTGAACAAGGCCGCTTTGCGGAGATGCTGGAAACGCTCTTTGTCAATCAACCGCTTTGGGGCGATCACCATGCTCCGAAGCCAGAGCTCATCCCCGAGTTCGCGCGCCAGATCGGACTCGACATGGTGAGTTTCGGTCGGTCATTGAATAGCAGTGCGCACAAGGCAATATTGGAAACGGATCTTGCCGACGGCAAGAAGCTGGGGGTCACCGGAACTCCAACGTTCTTCGTAAACGAAAGGCTTCTCGAGCCGCTGGAATACGAGACATTTCTCGCCCTGATCGAGGATGAGTTGGCCAAGTGACGCGTGAAAGCTTCTGGACACCCGAAGGCAGTCCCGCCACTATCCCACCATGCGCTTCAGCCCACTTCTCGCCGTCGCCGTTGCCTCTTCGCTAGGCTTCAGCACTCCTGCTTTCGCTCATCATCCGACAGGGGGCCGCATTCCCGTCACGTTCGTGGAGGGTCTGCTCTCCGGGCTGGCGCATCCAATGATAGGTCCGGATCACCTCCTGGCCATCATCGCCGTGGGTCTCCTCTCGCAAGGCCTCTTGCACGGCGGCTGGTTGGCTGCGATGTTCGTGTCTTCGACCCTGCTCGGCACGGGCCTTCACCTGGCGCGAATTGATGTACCAGCCGCAGAGGTGCTCATCGCCGGAACCGTCGTCGTGTTCGGCACGCTAGTCCTCTCGTCGCGAACGTTGGGCCATCGCGCCTGGCTCGGGCGATTGGCCCCCGTCGCCATCGTCGCAGGTACGCTACACGGCTACGCCTACGGCGAGGCCATCGTCGGCGCTGGCGCTAGCCCGCTGGTCGCCTATCTTCTCGGCTTTTGCGCCATTCAGACCGGAGTGGTCCTGGTGGTTCGGCAATTATCCAAGCAGCTCTCAAATAAGGCGATATCGACGCCTCGACTGCGCACGCTCAGTGGGACCATGGTATCGCTAGCCGGCGTCGTGCTGGTCGTCGTTGCTCTGAATGGCTGAGAGCCGAAGAGCTTGCGAGTGACATGGGCGACGGCGACCGGAGCTACTGGGACAAGCACGCAAAGAACTACGACCGTTCAATGTCGTTCCTCGGGCGACCGATCCCTCGTATGATCGAGCTGGCCGGCGAATCGACGCGTGGCCTCGAGCGGGTGCTCGAGGTGGCGGCCGGGACCGGACTTGTCACACGCGCGCTTGCCGCTGGGGCGCGCGAGGTTGTCGCCACCGACTACTCCACGGCGATGGTTGCGGCGCTCGAACAGCGCGCGAGAGGCCGGGGTGACGAACGTGCGATGCGAGCAGGCCGACCTCTACGCACTCCGGTTCGACAAAGGAACGTTTGACGCGGTCGTCGCAGCAAACGTACTCCACCTCGTGCCGGACTTTCCAGGCGCGATGACTGCGCTGCGTCGCATGCTGAAGCCGGGCGGGATCGTCGTCGTTCCAACCTTCTGTCACGACGAGACGGCTCTCTCGTGGGTCGTATCGCGGGCACTCGCCATGACCGGATTCCCGGGACATCGCGGTCTCACGGCCCAATCCCAGTGGCAGGCGGTCGAGGCGGCCGGAGTCCGAGTGACCCGGACCGAGATACTCCGGCCTCCTCCCAGTCGCCTACCTCGAGGGAACACTCGGGGCAGGGTGACCTCGGCCATCGTTTCGCTCGTGATGACCGTGGATGGCAACCCACGCCCTATGGCCGCAAGATCCTGATGGCATGTCCATCGATTGAGACTCGAGTTCGGCGCGTCGGTGTAGTTCACAATGGGCACGCCTCCACGGGGCACTAGCCGATCACGACCGTCACGCCTCGTCGCGCAGCCGGTAACCCACTCCCGGCTCGGTCAGTAGATAGCGCGGCCGGCTGGAGTTTTGCTCGAGCTTGTGGCGCAGCTGGCCCATGTAGACGCGCAGGTAATGGGTCTGGTCGCTCGCGTTGGGCCCCCAGACTTCGCGGAGCAACTGGCGATGCGTGAGGACCCGCCCAGCGTGTTTGACCAGGGTGGCGAGCAGACGGTATTCGATGGGTGTGAGGTGCACCTCCGCACCGGACACGAAGACCTGCCGCCGGCTGAGGTCCACCTGCAGCTCGCCGACCGCAAACTGTGCGTCGCCCTCTTCAGTTTTTGCGGCATGCCGTAGCGCGACGCGGATGCGCGCGAGCAGCTCACCGATGCCGAAGGGTTTGGTCAGGTAATCGTCCGCGCCCAGATCGAGCGCCTTGATCTTGTCCTGCTCCTGGCCGCGCGCCGAGATCACGATGATGGGCGTCTTGGTCCATTGCCGAAGCCGTTCGGTGACGACCAGCCCATCGAGATCCGGTAGACCGAGGTCGAGCAGAACCAGGTCGGGGTTGTGGGCTGCTGCCTGCGTCAGGCCGTCCTCACCCGTTTCGGTCTCGATCAGCTGGTAGCCGCTACTGCTCAACGAGGCGCGCAGGAAGCGGCGCATCTGCGCCTCGTCTTCAATCACGAGGATCGAGGGGGCAGGTTCGCTCATGCGGGCATTTCCTTGGCGGACGACACGAGTGGCCGCCGGAGCGGCAGCTCGGGAGCACTACCGTGGATGGGGAGTGTGAAGCGAAACACGGCGCCGCCGCCGTCACGATTCTCGACCCAGATCCTGCCGCCATGAGCGGACACAATAGCGCGGCAGATCGTCAGGCCGAGCCCAACACCGCCCGCGCTCTGCTCGCGCGCGGCCCGATGGAACTTCTCGAAGACGCGCGCAGCTTCGCCTTCGGGAATGCCGGGCCCGCGATCGGCGACCTCGACCAACACCTCTCCCGGCCCCGCTCTGGCGCTGATCTCGAGTGGGCCTTCGCTGTATTTGGCGGCATTCTCGAGCAGGTTGATCAGCACTTGTTCAATGAGCACCATGTCGAACGGAGCGAGGGGCAGGTCCTTCGGAACCGAAACCTCGAGTTCCCGCCCTGCCAGCCTTTGCTCCACGCGGTTCAACGCCGCGCCCACTACCTCCTCGATCGCGAGCCACTCCTTTTTCACTGTGACTGCTCCTGACTCGAGGCGGGTCATGTCGAGCAGGTTGCGAATCAAGCGGTTGAGCCGTTCGGATTCCTCGAGGATCGTCTTGGTTAGATCCAATGCCGTGGCCTCGTCGACCCGGGGACTGTTCTGGAGCAGCGTGCTGGCGGCACCGGTGATCACGGCGAGTGGTGTGCGCAGGTCGTGGGATACGGAGCTCAAGAGGGAGTTCCTGAGCTGCTCGGCCTCGACCTCTCGGCGTGCGCTCTCCGTTTGCTCGGCGAGCACGGCGCGTTCCATCGCCAGAGCCAGCTGCGCGGTGAATGCGTCGAGCTGGCGCCGTTGTTCGATCGATTCAAAACGCTCGGGTGACGAGGGACGCAGACCCAGGACCCCGACGATGCCACGGGAAGCCAAGAGCGGAACATAGAGCACCTGACTGCTCGGTAGAGTATTGGTGCCCAGGCCCGCTTCTTTTTGGTGCTGCCACACCCACTGGCCGATACTCGCGTCCCGCTCCGATGACGCATCCATACCCTGGCTGGCGTGCACCGAACGCAGCTTTCCGTCCCGATCCGGAGTGAGGACGGTGACCTTGCAGGTAAAGACCTTCTCGAGCTCTGCGCTGCCGACCTCGATCGCGCGCTCGCTGCTCTGCGCGCCCGTGAGCAGACGGGAGAGCCCATACAGCGCAAGGGTCCGCTGCTCGCGCTGGCGAGCGGCCGCCGCCTGATTCTTCACGCGCTCCGTGAGCCCGCTGATCACGACAGCGACCAGAAACATGACGAGGAACGTGACGGCGTGTCTGAAATCCGCCACGGCAAACGTGAAGAACGGAGGGACGAAGAAGAAGTCGAGCGCCGCGACGCTGACGAGAGCAGCAAAGACCGAAGCGCCCAGGCTGAAACGACTCGCTACCAGCATGATACCGAGCAAGTAAGTCATCACCACATCGGGCAACTGGTCGCGGCCGAAGAGCAGTGCTGCTACGCCGGTCGCCGCCAGCGAAACACCGGCGGCAGCCAGCAAGCTCGGGATCTCGACGCGAGCGTGCGCGGCTCTCGCTGGAATGCGCCCTTCTTCATCGGGATCTCCCGCCGTGACATACACGTCGATGTCCCCGCTGTGTCGGACCAGCTGGTCCACCAGCGAAGCCCGAAAGCGATCGCGCAGGCGCGCCACGATCGGCTTACCGACGATGATCTTGGTAACGTTCCGCTCTCTCGCGAAACGCAGAATTTCGTCGCTCGCACGGTCGCCCGACAACGTGACCACCTGCGCCCCGAGCCGCTCGGCTAGCCTCAAATTTTGTGAGAGGCGCGCCTCATCGAGTTTGGAGATGGGTCTCTTGATCCTCGGCTCGACATACACGGCAAACCAGCGCGCATGCAGCGCGCCGGCCATGCGCCGCGCGGCTCGCACCAGAGGTGCTGAATACGGGCTCGGGCTGACCGCTACCAGGATTTGCTCGCTCGCCGCCCAGGTCTGCTCGATGCCTTGCGCGCGGCGGTAGGCGAGCATCTGCGCGTCCACGCGTTCGGCGGTCTGCCGCAGCGCGAGCTCGCGTAGCGCGATCAGGTTCCCCTTGCGGAAAAAGTTCTCGAGCGCGTGCTCGGCCTGCGCCGGCATGTACACCTTACCGTCTCGCAGCCGTTCGAGCAGGTCGTCCGGCGGCAAGTCGACGAGCTTGATCTCGTGAGCTCGCTCCAGCGCCGAGTCGGGCACGGTCTCGCGCACGACCACTCCGGTGATCTGCGCTATCACGTCGTTCAGGCTCTCGACGTGCTGAACGTTCATGGTCGCAAACACGTCGATGCCCGCGTCGAGCAGCTCCTCCACATCCTGCCAGCGCTTGGGGTGACGCGAGCCCTCGGCGTTGGTATGGGCCAGCTCATCCATCAGGAGCAGCGACGGGCGGCGTGCGAGTGCGCCGTCGAGATCAAATTCACAGACCTCCACCCCACGGTATCCGACCTTGCGGCGCGGCAAGAGCTCGAGCCCGACGAGCAACGCGGCAGTTTCGACGCGCCCGTGCGTCTCCACGACACCGATGACCACGTCACGCGGCGCGGCAAACTCGGCACGAGCGGCCTCCAGCATCGCGTAGGTCTTACCGACGCCCGGCGCGGCTCCGAAAAATAGAGTGAGCCGGCCAAGCTGGCGTTGCTTCTCCTCCTCCGCCAAACGGCGCAGCAGCTCGTCGGGATCGGGACGCTCGCTCGGCATCTCGGTGTAGAGCTTACTTCATTTCATGCTCGCGGCACTCACTTCAATTGGTCGAGGGCCAGGTTCAGGGCCAGCACATTGACTCTTGGCTCCCCGAGGAGCCCTAGCCATCGCCCCTCCTCGTGCTCCGTTACGAGTTGGCGCACGCCTGCTTCGGGCAAGCTGCGGGCCCTCGCCACTCGAGCCAGCTGCAGCTCGGCATTGCCCGCGCTGATATGCGGGTCGAGCCCACTACCGGAGCGCGTCGCCGCATCTGCGGGGATCAGGGCGTCGGGTGCGAGCCCGTTCTCCACGCGGTAAGCCTTGGCCAGGTGCTTGAAGCCCAGGTAAGTCTCATCGGCGTCTGCGGTGACCGGGTCGTCTTTGATACCATTGATGAGCTTGTCGCTGGTGGGGCCGAGGTTCGTGCCGCTCGAGTTGGCCGCGTCGTAGCCCGCGCCGGCGGCGGAAGGCCGCGGGTGGAAGTACTCGGGTTTCGCGAAATTTTGCCCGAGCAAGGCCGAGCCGACCACGTTGCCGTGAGCATCGTGGAGCAGGCTTCCATTCGCCTGCTCGGGAAAGACGGCCTGCCCGATGGCCCAGATCACTCCGGGGAAGGCGAAGCCGGTGAGGAAGACGAAGAAGGCGGTGAGAACCAGTGCGGGTCGCAAATGTTTCATGATCAGGCGAGCCTCAGCAGGGTGAGAAGACGGTCGATGATCCAGATGGCCGGAAACGGCGCGATGACGCCACCGACCCCATAGACGAGCAGGTTCCGACGCAAGAGCGAGGCGGCGTTCGTGGGCCGATAGGCGACGCCTCGCAGCGCGAGCGGAATGAGCAGAATGATGATGATGGCGTTGAAGATCACCGCGGCCAGCACCGCCGACTGTGGATTGCCGAGGCGCATGAAGTTCAGCATCCCGAGTTCGGGATAGGTGACGAAAAACATCGCCGGAATGATGGCAAAGTACTTGGCGACGTCGTTGGCGATGCTGAAGGTCGTGAGCGCGCCGCGCGTCATGAGCATCTGTTTGCCAATTTCGACGACCTCGATCAGCTTGGTCGGGTTCGAATCCAGGTCGACCATGTTGCCGGCCTCCTTGGCCGCCTGCGTGCCGGTGTTCATGGCCACGCCGACGTCGGCCTGAGCGAGCGCCGGCGCGTCGTTGGTGCCGTCACCGGTCATGGCCACGAGCCGGCCGCCGGCCTGCTCCTCGCGAATGAACCCGAGCTTCATCTCCGGCGTCGCCTCCGCCATGAAATCGTCCACGCCGGATTCGGCCGCGATGGCCGCGGCGGTGAGCGGGTTGTCACCCGTGACCATCACGGTCTTGATGCCCATTTCCCTGAGTTGCGCGAAGCGCTGCTTCATTCCGCCTTTGACGACGTCTTTGAGCTGGATGACGCCGAGCACGCGGCTCCCCTCGGCCACGACGAGCGGTGTTCCACCCTCGCGCGCGACGCGTTCTGCGACGGCCTTCACGTCCCCTGGAAACCTGCCGCCGCTCGATTCGACGAAGGTCTTCACACTGTCGGCCGCGCCCTTGCGGATCGCGAGGCCATCGTGGTCGATGCCGCTCATCCGGGTCTGCGCCGAAAACTCGACGAAGCGCGCGTTGCCGAGTTCGCTCAGCTCGCGCGCGCGAATGCCGTATTTATCCTTGGCCAGCACCACGATGCTGCGTCCCTCGGGCGTCTCGTCCGCGAGCGACGCGAGCTGCGCGACGCGCACGAATTCGGGCATTGGCACGCCGAGCGCCGGGTGGAATTCCGTCGCCTGGCGATTGCCCAGTGTGATGGTGCCGGTCTTGTCGAGGAGCAGCGTATTGACGTCGCCCGCGGCCTCGACCGCCTTCCCGCTCATCGCGAGCACGTTGTGCTGCATGACTCGATCCATGCCGGCGATACCGATGGCGCTGAGCAAGCCACCGATGGTGGTCGGGATCAGACACACGAGCAGCGCGACGAGCACGGGTACCGTGGGTGCTCCGCCGCTGCCGCCGGCCGCGTACTTGGCGAAGGGCAGCAGCGTCACCGTCGCAAACAGGAAGATCAGCGTGAGGCCGGCGAGCAAGATGGATAGCGCGATCTCGTTCGGTGTCTTCTGGCGCTTTGCGCCTTCCACGAGCGCGATCATGCGATCCAGAAAGCTGTGCCCCGGGTCCTGTGTGACGCGCACGACGATGCGGTCTGAGAGTACCTTTGTGCCACCCGTGACGGCGCTGCGATCGCCACCACTCTCGCGGATGACGGGAGCCGATTCGCCGGTGATCGCGGACTCGTTGACGCTGGCGATGCCTTCGACGACTTCGCCGTCCGCGGCGATGATGTCCCCCGCGTCGCATACGAACAGGTCGCCTTTCTTCAACTGAGGCGCCGGCACACGCTCCTCTTTGCCGTGGACGATGCGCCGCGCGAGCGTATCGGTTTTGGTCCGGCGCAGCGCGTCGGCCTGGGCCTTGCCGCGGCCCTCGGCCATGGCTTCGGCGAAGTTTGCGAACAGAACCGTGAACCAGAGCCACAGGCTGACCTGGCCCACGAAGAGCGTGTCGGAAGCGCCAGTGAAGAGGCCGCGGATCCAGAAGTACGTGGTAACCGCGCTACCCACCTCCACGACCATCATCACGGGGTTTTTTGCCAAGCGCCGCGGATCCAGCTTGATGAACGCTTCAATCGCCGCGCGCTTGACGATCGATCTCTCGAAGAGCGCTCGGGGCGCATTCTTCGGACGCAGCACCGGCGACGAGGCGGGCGAGGAAATGGAGACCGCAACGGACAACTGTTGATTTTCGGTGGTCATGGCGCTCGAGTTCTTCGGGGAATGAGCTCAGTGGGTCGCGAGCGCTTGCATCTGATAGTGCTCGACGATGGGTCCGAGCGAGAGCGCTGGGAAATACGTCAGGGCGCCAACGATGAGCACCACGCCGACGAGCAACCCGGCAAACGTGGCTGTGTCGGTCGGAAAAGTCCCGGAAGACGCCGCCACCTGGTTCTTCCTGGCCAGCGCCCCGGCCATCGCGAGCAGGGGCACGATCATCAGGAAGCGGCCGATGAGCATCGCCAGGCCGAGCGTCGTGTTGTACCAGGGCGTGTTGGCCGTGATGCCCGCAAATGCCGAGCCGTTGTTGCCGGTGCTCGAAGCGTAGGCGTAGAGGATCTCGCTGAAGCCGTGGGCGCCGGCGTTGTTGATGTTACCGGTAGCGGGACCGTACACGGTGTCACTCCCGCCGTAGACGCTGCCGGGCCAGGTATTGAGCGCGGCGAACGGCCCCTGCTTGGGCAAGTCGATCGTGCTCGAAAGGGCGGTGAAGCCGAGGACGCTGGCGGCGAGGACCAGGGTGGCGAGCATGGCCATCTGCACCTCGAACTTCTCGATCTTCTTGCCGATGTATTCGGGGGTTCTGCCGACCATCAGCCCGGCGATGAACACCGCGAGCACGGCGAACATCAGCATGCCGTACAGGCCTGCTCCGACGCCGCCGAAGATTACCTCGCCGGTGAGCATGTTGAAGAGCAGCACGAGGCCGCCAAGCGGCGTGTAGCTGTCGTGCATCGAGTTGACCGCCCCGCAGGAAGCGCCCGTGGTCACGGTCGCAAACAACGCCGAGGGCCCGATGCCGAAGCGCAGCTCTTTGCCTTCCATGTTGCCGCCGGGCTGTAGCCCCGTCGCCGCGGTCTGGATGTGGGCGGCTTCGAGGTGCGGAGTGCCTGCCTGCTCGGCGCTGATGCACACCAGTGCTCCAGCGAGGGCGATCGCTCCCATTGCGCCGAAAATGGCCCAGCCCTGCCGGGTGTTTCCCACCATCTTCCCGAAGGTATGGGTGATGGCTGCGGGGATGCTCCAGATCAGCAGCAGCGTGAAAAGGTTGGAGAGCGCACTGGGGTTCTCGAAGGGATGAGCCGAGTTGGCGTTGAAGAAGCCGCCGCCGTTGGTGCCGAGTTGCTTGATCACCTCTTGAGAAGCAATCGGGCCGAGCGCGATGGTCTGCTTGCCGCCCTCGAGCGTCGTCGCGACGGCAAAGGCATCGAAATTTTGGGGCACTCCCATGGCCACGAACAACACGCCCCCGACCAGGCACAGGGGCAGGAGCACGTACAGGGTGGCACGCACCACGTCCGCCCAGAAGTTACCGATCCCGGTGCTGTTCTTGCGCGAGAAGCCGCGAATGACCGCGATCGCGGTCGCGATTCCCACTGCGGCCGAGGCCCAGTTGTGAATGCCGAGCGCGACCATGTTCGAGAAATAGGAGAGCGTCACGTCCGGCGAATAGCTTTGCCAGTTCGTGTTTGTGGTGAAGCTCACGGCAGTATTGAACGCGAGATGCTCCGGCATCTGCGCGGCGCCGAAGTTCTGCGGATTGAGCGGCAGGACGCCCTGCAAGCGCAGTGCGGCGTAGGTGAAGATCAACGTCGCGAGCGAGAACACCAGCAGGGCGACACAATACGCGGTCCATTTCATGTTCTCGTTCGGGTCGACGCCCAGCGCTCGAAACGTCCCGCGTTCGAGCCAGCCGAACGCGCCGTGCAGGAAGGTGCGCTCGCCTTCGAAGACGCGAGCCATGTAGGCCCCGAGCGGCTTGGTGATGAGTAGCACCACTCCGAAGTAGACGAGCATGAGCAGCGTTGATGTTAAGGTCATGGCTCAGAACTTTTCCGGCACGAGCAGTGCGTACATCAAATAGACGACGACGAGCAGCGTCACCGCCGCGATCCCGATGACGTCAGTCACGTGAGCCTCCGCGCAGTTTCTCGCAAGCGTGCGTGTACGCGATGGCCAGCAGGAAGAAGCCAGTGGCCACCGCGATGAAAATCAGATCGATCATGGTCGTGCCTCGGATCGTGGGCTGGCGAAGGACGTCACCCGCTCTCGGCGCTCTCAAAGCTAGCGCTCTGGGGATCAGGGTGACGTAAAGAGCACGCCTCGGGGCATCAAGAAGTCATAAAGACTCCGGTTGCTATCAGCGCACGCTGGACACGCTCGAGCGCATTGTCCACGTCCCC
>JAYWEH010000146.1:0-5548 GCA_043780025.1 Deltaproteobacteria bacterium | reverse complement strand
CGATTCCGGACTACGCGGGCCCGCCCGACCAGAAGGGCGTGTTACTGGCTGACGTGAGGCCGGGCAGTGGAGCCGCGCTCGGCGGCATGCAGCGCGGCGACGTGCTCGTACAACTCGGCGAGCGGACGGTCGAGAGCGTGCACGACCTGATGTTTGCGTTGAACGCGGCCAAGCCCAACCAGACCGTGACGGCCGCGGTGCTCCGGGGTGGCAAGCGGGTCGAGATGAAGGTCACGTACCAAGAGAAGAAATCGGGGGCGGCCGCCGCCAGTGCGCACGCCGCGGCTGCACCTCAGGAAGCGCCGGCACACCCCGCCCCTTCCAAGTAGTCCAACGGGCCGAACCGAGCGCTGACGGGGGGCTCCAGCGGCCCCTCGCGCAGCGCCTCTTCGCGCGGGCGGGACGGCTTGCAGACGCCGCATCCGGGCAGTAGGGTCCCGCGGCTGATGGCCTCGAACCGTTATCGTTCACACACCTCGGCTGAGCTCTCGCACTCTCTCGTTGGACAAGAAGTCCGCCTCGCAGGCTGGGTCCACAAGAAGCGCGATCACGGCAACCTGCTGTTCGTCGATCTGCGCGACCATTTCGGGATGACGCAGCTCGTGGTCGAGAAGGACTCGGCGAGCTTTGCCGCGCTCGAGCAGCTGAAGAGCGAAAGCGTGATCAGTGCGACCGGTCGAGTCGACGCGCGCGCCGCTGCGAATGTGAATGCGAACCTGTCGACCGGGGAAATCGAAGTGCGGGTCAGCACCGTCGAGCTGCTCTCCGCGTGCAGGCCCTTGCCCTTCCCCATCGCGATCGAGCAAGAACCGTCCGAGGAGCAACGGCTCACGTACCGCTACCTCGATCTGCGCCGGCAGCGCATGCACGACAACATCGTGCGCCGCTCCGCCATCACGGCGTCGTTGCGCAAGCGCATGATCGACGCCGGCTTCCTGGAGCTGCAAACCCCGATCTTGACCGCCAGCTCGCCCGAAGGCGCGCGTGACTATCTGGTGCCGAGCCGCATCTATCCCGGCAAGTTCTTCGCGCTGCCCCAGGCGCCACAGATGTTCAAGCAGCTGTTCATGGTGGCCGGGTTCAACCGCTATTTCCAGATCGCGCCCTGCTTCCGTGACGAAGACGCGCGCGCCGATCGCTCACCCGGTGAGTTCTACCAGCTGGACGTCGAGCTCTCGTTCGTCACGCAGGACGACGTGTTCGCCTCGATCGAGCCGATCCTCTCGGGTTTGTTCTCCGAGTTCAGCAGCTGGCGGGTGACCGAGCCGCCGTTCGAACGCATCAGCTACGCGGACTCGATGTTGCGCTTCGGCAGTGACAAGCCCGACCTGCGCAACCCGCTCGAGCTGCGCGACGTGAGCGATGTATTCAGAAACTCCGACTTCAAGGCCTTCGCCGAAGCGGTCGGGCGAGGTGAAGTGGTGCGCGCGCTGCGTGCGCCGGCAGTCGCCGGCAAGCCGCGTTCGTTTTTCGACGGGCTAGTGACCTACGTGCAGTCCCTGGGCGCTGCGGGCCTCGCCTACGTGGTGCTCGGTGACCAGCCCAAGGGGCCCATCGCCAAGTTCCTGACGCCGGGCGCGCTCGCCGAGATCCAGGCGGCCACGTCGGCGCAGGCGGGCGACGCGGTGTTCTTCATCTGCGGTGCGCTCTCGAAGATCCATCCCTGGCTGTCTGGCTTGCGCACGAAGCTCGGCGAGCAGCTCGAGCTCATCGACAAGGAGCAATATCGCTTCTGCTGGATCACCGATTTTCCGATGTACGAGCGCGAGGAAAAGACCGGCAAGATCCAGTTCTCGCACAATCCGTTCTCGATGCCGAAGGGCGAGCTCGAAGGTCTCAATGCCGCCGATCCGCTCACGATCCTGGCGCAGCAATACGACATCGTGTGCAACGGCGTGGAGCTCTCGAGCGGCGCCATCCGTAACCACCGCCCCGAGGTCATGATCAAGGCCTTCGAGATCGCCGGCTACACCGCAGAAGACGTCGAGAAGCAGTTCGGCGCGCTCTTCCAGGCCTTCCACTACGGTCCCCCACCGCACGGCGGCCTCGCCCCCGGCCTCGACCGCATGGTCTGGCTGCTCACCCCCGGCGAAACCTCGATCCGCGAAGTGATCGCGTTCCCGCTCGCACAGAGCTGCAAGGATTTGATGATGGGTGCGCCGAGCGAAGTGCGGCAGGAGCAACTCAACGAGCTGCACATCCGCGTGGTACCGCCACCCGTAAAGAGTCAGCCCCCCAAGCCCTGAAGCTCTAACGTCGACGTCGCGGTTACCGCTCGCTGCCGGGGGGGCCAACGATAGCGAGCATGGGGACTGGATGCCCCCACCCCATCCGTCCTCGCGCTACGCGCTCCGGGCGGTGGCCTCCCCCCAATCGCCCGCCGCGGGCTCAGGGGGAGGTGACATCCACCTGAAGCGGCGCGCGCAAGCGGCGCCCGGGAAAGCATTGCGCTATCGGTGAGGCCGAGGCGGGCGCCGTGCTTGTCACTCGGCGTGTGGCGGCGGAGGGGAACCGCGACGAGGCACAGTGGGCGCCCCGCCTCGCGCCAGGCCCGTTTCGGCCTCGCGAAAGGGGCTGAGGAGCTGTTGTTCGCCAATGCCGGGGTGCAATACGGCACAGTGATGGCCTTTTCCGCCGAAGCCCTGAAGGCACTAACCACTGACGTCGCGGTGGCCGCTGCCCGGGGGCCACTGCAACCGTCAAATGCATAGGTCGTATACGAACAGGGCTTCGCGGCGCGCCGGGTGGCCTCGTGTTACGCCGCTTGGAAGTCCGCCTGCATCGGGAAAAAGGTCAGCCCGAGCCGGCGCCCAGAAAGCGCCCTCGCATCGCGCGTTCGCTAGCGCAAAGGTCCATGACCCCAAAAAGGCTGTTGGTCTTGGGTTACCCTGTTCGCAAATCGGCTTGGCAGGAGGCGGGTCCGTCTACTCTGCCGCGGGGCGACTCCCCTCCGCCGCCACACGCCGAATGACAAGCACGGCGCCCGCCTCGGCCTCACCGATAGCGCAACGCTTCCCGGGCGCCGCCCAGCACGAGCGCTTCAGGTCGCAGCCGTCCTAGGTCTGAGCTCAGCCGTCGCCGTTCAAGCCGGGCACCACGCGGGTCAAGCGCTTGCGTACGGCCTGGCGTGCGAGCTTCGCCAGGACGGTGCCGTCCGTACAGTCCGCGAGCAGGCCGAGCGGGATCTGGAAGCCGCCCTTGTCCGCGCGGCCGCCACCATAGGGGCGCCCCGAGGCGTCCACGCCAAACGCGGTCTCCATGAACAAGGCCGGGTCGACGCTCGCGCTCTGGGTGCGGAGCGAGCCGTCAATGCGATCGTCCACGATCCCGAACACCACGACCGTATCGATGTCCTCACGGCGCAGGATGAAGTCGGCTGCCGTCGGGATCGCATCGCGATTCGTCGGCGAGACGCGGCCCACGGACGCAAAGGCGAACTCGCGCACGACCTCGAGATCGAGCAAAGCGCGGCCGATGGCCGTCATCGACTCCTCCGCCATGCGGCGGTGGCCGACGCGCAAGAGCAGCGGGGTGTCGACGTGCGGCTTCAAATACGCAGCGGCTTTGAAGTCCGCCGCGGTCGCCAACGAAAAGTCGTCCGTGTCGGTCTCGATGCCGAACAGGAGCGCCGTCGCCACCCGGGTGTCCTCGATGGAATCGCCCGTGAACGGCGAGAGCTCCGCCAGGTACTCCGCGTAAATCGTGCAGGTCGCGCCCACGTCCGGGCGCACGTCGGAGAACTCGGCGGTCAGCTTGGCCGGCTTGCGGTGATGATCGACGACGGTGAGCAGCTGTAGGTTTTCCGGTAGATCGATGGTGCTCTCGGCGGTGCTCGTGTCGACCAGGGAGAGGAAATCGAAGTCCCGGAGATCTCGCGCATCGGAGACCTGCTGCATGTTCAGGTTGAGCAACTTGACGAGGGCTCGGTTCTCCGGCCTCGACACGGGCAAGACGTGCGCAATCGTCGTGTTGATCTCCATTTTCTCGCAGATCAGGCGATGGGCGAGCGCGCTCCCGATCGCGTCGGGATCGGGATGACCGCTCAGCAGGACCAAAAGAGACTTGCCCCGAGCACGCTCGAGGGCCTTCTCAAACTTCCGGTGGGGTTCAATTCCGTTCATGAGCAACGGGCAATCTCGTTCTGCCGCTGGGAAGCGGCTCCAACTCGTGGGCCAAACGTGGCACTTTGGGGGGAGCTGATGTCGGCGTCAGCCGGTTTCTCGATTGGGCAAACGACGCACTCAGCAAACCCCAAAGGCCTAAAGACTCGATCGCGAGTCAACTTGACACGCTTTTCAGCAAACCCGGGGCCAATACCGGAATTTGGGGCAGTCTGTATCCCGAGCCACCGCCGCTGTCAAAGAGGCACCCGTGGCGGCCCACGGGCTACAAGGTATGTGACTGTGCTAAGGAGGGGCCGTTCGGCCCTCGACCGACCCGCCGCTCAGCTGCTGCGCCTCTCGCTCGCCCTCGCATGTTGCAAAAGCTCCTCGCCCTGGCCCTGGCCTTCACCCTCGTTGGCCACTTCTTCTTCCGGCCCCAGCTGCGTCAGTTCGGCAAGCGCATCGATCGGCTGGTGACCTTCATGGTCATCGCGATCGTGATCACCTGGGCCGGACAGATCGCGTTCTTGTTGCTGACTAGACAGTGATCAGTAGGGCAAACCCGGCACCTGCAGCTCGACAGAATACAAACCGCCGCGCTGATCTTGGGAGGCGCTGCTGATGAACAGCGTCGTGCGATTGGGACCGCCAAACGCGACGTTGGTCAGGCCCATGTCGTCGAAAGGGCCGGGCCCGATCGCGCCGATCTCCTCGCCATCGGGATTGAAGACGCGCACGCGCCGGCCGGAGTTCTCGACCGCGTAGACGTTGCCGGCGCAGTCGACGGTCATGCCGTCCGCCACCTGCATGTCGTTGGTGATGTCGTCAGGTTGTGTCGCTACACCCGCCGCATCGAGGGCATAGCGCCGCAGGGTGCTGCCTCCGGCGACGTACAGCGTGTTGCCGTCGGGCGACAAGGTCACGCCGTTGGGGTTGTTGATGGATTGGTCCACAATCGTGATCTCCCCCGTCAGAAATGGCGGCGCGATGCGATAGACGCGCGTGCCATCCTGGGGGCGGGGCTGCGGAGCCTGGAAGTCGGGATCGGTGAAGTACAGGTTGCCGTCCCCGCGCAGCACCAGATCGTTGGGCGAATTGAAGCGCGTGGCGTTGCGCTGCTGCGCCCCCGCGTCCAGCGTGAGGCCGGGCAGAGCGACCACGGAAATGGCGCCCACCTTGTGATCGGCCAGCAGCAGGTCGCCGTTCTGGTCGAGGCCCATGCCATTGCTGCCGGTGTCGTTCAACACGCCGCGCTGCAGACCGGAGCCCGGTGTGTAGCGACTGATCTGCGAGACGTTGCCGTTACCGATTTCGGAGAAATACAAGGCGCCGTCCGTCCACACGAGGCCTTCCCAGTTGAAGAAGTCGTTGGCGCCGACGCTGACGAGTTTCTGCACTCCCGCGTTCACGTTGGCTGGCAACGGCGCGGAGAAAGGACCGGGCGG
>JAYWEH010000145.1:0-5554 GCA_043780025.1 Deltaproteobacteria bacterium | reverse complement strand
CACAGTGGGCGACGAATGGTTGTGGGTCAGCGACTATCCATTCGGCTGGATCACCTTCCACTATGGTCGCTGGGTCTCGATCTCGAATGGTGGCTGGGGTTGGGTCCCCGGCTATACGTACGCGCCGGCGTGGGTCGACTTTCGGATTGGCGCTACCGGTTACATCGGCTGGGGCCCGGTCGCGCCTTACTACGTGTGGCGCAATGGCGTGTTCTTGTCCGTCGGCGTGGGGCGGTCGTGGCCCTACTATTATTGTCCGACGGCCTATGTGTTTGCGCCCGGCCTGCACCGCCACGTGATCCGCGATCGGCATCGCGTGCGCAGCATCTCCGCGCATACGCATCGCTATCGCGCGCATGCTCCCCACCGAGGCTGGGGTCCCTCGCCCGCCGAGGCCCGTATCCCGGCGCGCGCGCTACCACGGCAGCGCAGCGTGGCGCGGCCGCGCGTGCTGCAGCAAGGCGGCTCCTCGGTGCGATCCTCCTATCAGCTGGACGAGAGCGCGCGCCTGGGCCGGCGCTCAACGGATTCAGCTTCACCTCGGCTGCAGAGTTCGGGCCTGTCCCAACGCCGGGCGCTGGCAGAGCCGCAGGATTCGCGTTCGACGCGCGGAGCGACCTTTCAGCGCGACTCGAGCCGGCGCCGTGTCGAGCCTCAGAGCGCCCCGATAACGCAGCCGTATCGGGCCGCCGATCCCCGGCGTGGGTCGCTGGGCTCTCGAGGTGTTGAGCAGCGCGGGGTGGTCCGGCCACAGGATCGCGCTCCTGCTCGTGCCAATTCGTCGCAAAGCCGGCAGCAGCAGAGAGCGCAGCCGCAGGGTCGCCAGCCCCAGGTGGTGCCGCGCGAGGCGGTGCCGCGCCAGGGTGCCACGGCGCCGTCGCGTGCCGCGCCGCTGCTGCGGCCGGGTGCGATCAAGCAGGAAAAGCCCACGCAGCGGACCGAAAGTCGAGCCAGTGAGCGGCCGAGTGCCCCAAAGCGTTCGCGAGGGGATTCACGGCCAGCGCGGTCCGATCGTAGAACACGGTCGAGAGACCGCCGATGAGCAGAGCGTTCAGCATTTCGGGTAAGGCACGGGGTCTGGCCAGCGCTGTGTTGGCGCTGGCCGGCGTTGCGGGCTGCGTGGACCCCGATCCGTACCGTGGCCCCGAGATCAATTTTGATGACTCGGTCGTCGAGCTCACCATCGACAGCGGCGCGCGAGTCGCGCCTGACGCCGGCGCCGGTGTCGGGCTCAGCCTGGAGTACGCCGGTGACGGCCGCTGGTGGCTGTACACGAGCTGCGACTTCTTGAGCACCGACACGGCCTGCATCTTCGACGTGCTGGTTTTTGCGGACGAGAGCGCGAGCGGCATTTCGGACGTCGAGGAGTCCGAGCTCGTTGGCAGCGAACTCGAGCCGAACGACGACGTCTATCAGCCGGACGACTTCACGCTCGCGATCGACTTCCGCACCGAAGCGGATCTCGACGGTGTGGGTTTTACTGCCGAGCCTGGGGCGACAGTGCGAGTCTCGGCGCTGTTATATGACCCCGATCAGGATGCGGATGGTGGTTGGAGTGACGACCCTCGCCTGATCAGTTGGGTCGGCAACGGCGGTCTGCACTGGGGTGCGCCGACAAACCCGGTCGACCTCAGGCCCGATCGCCCCTGAGCCCGCCCTAACTACTTAAATTGGGGTCCGGCCGCGAACGCGCTGCGAGAGCGGCGCCCTGGTCGCGGAGGCGCATGCAGAGCTCGATCGCTTTTGCCCGGTGGTTTTCCCGCTGCATCGCGATCTGCTATGACCAAAATGCGCTAGCAGGCTGAGGTAACGGTCCCAGGAGACCGAAAGGATCTTCATGAGCGAAGTTGGCAGCAATAACCCATCCCGTACCGGCGCTGCCGCCGGCAGTAGTGTCCGGCAAATAGCCCGGCTCCACAATTCGGAGCTCTATCGCGACCTGTCGTGGGAGGGCAGCTTCGAGGAATACCTAGAGATCGTCCGCAAACGCCCGGAGACGACACGCAGCGCGTTCCAGCGCTTGTACGACATGGTGATGTCGTACGGGACCGAAGAGTACGTCGACAACAAGAAGAAGCTGATTCGCTACAACTTCTTCCGCGACGAGCGGGATGGCGGGCGCGATGCGGTGTTCGGGCTCGACATTCCGTTGATGCGCCTGATGAAGGTGCTGAAAGCCGCCGCACAAGGCTACGGCCCCGAAAAGCGCGTGATCCTGCTGCATGGCCCCGTCGGCTCGAGCAAATCCACGATCGCGCGCCTGCTCAAAAAGGGCATCGAGTCGTACTCCGCGACGCCTGAAGGCGCGCTGTACACCTTCAAGTGGATCAACCTGAAGGGCACTGCACTCGTCAGCAACGCCGAAGGGGACGAGTTCGAATCGCCCATGCACGACGAACCGCTCAGGCTGATCCCACAAGCCTGGCGCGAGCGAGCGCTCGCGGAGCTCGGTCTCTCGCAGCCGCATTTCAAGGTGCAGGTCGAAGGCGATCTGGATCCGGCGAGCCGCTTCATTTTCCGCGGCCTCATGACGAAATACGAAGGCGATTGGGCCAAGATCGTCGAAAACCACATTATCGTGCACCGCCTAGTGCTGAGCGAAAAAGACCGCATCGGCATCGGCACGTTCCAGCCTAAAGACGAGAAGAACCAGGATTCGACCGAGCTCACTGGCGACATCAACTACCGCAAGATCGCTGAATACGGCTCGGACTCCGACCCCCGCGCCTTCAACTTCGACGGCGAGTTCAACATCGCCAACCGCGGCATCGTCGAGTTCGTCGAAATGCTCAAGCTCGACGTTGCGTTCTTGTACGACCTGCTCGGCGCCTCGCAGGAGCACAAGATCAAGCCGAAAAAGTTTGCGCAGACGGACATCGACGAGGTCATCATTGGCCACACCAACGAGGCTGAATACCGCCGGCTCTTGAACAACGAGTTCATGGAAGCGCTGCGGGACCGCACGATCAAGATCGACATCCCGTACATCACGCGCCTGTCTGACGAGATCAAAATCTACGACAAAGAGTTCAATGCGACGCGCGTGCAGGGCCGCCACATCGCGCCCCACACGCTCGAGGTGGCCGCCATGTGGGCGGTGCTGACGCGGCTCGAAGAGCCGAAGAAGCAGAACCTGCAGCTGCTCCAGAAGATGAAGCTCTACGACGGCAAGGTGCTGCCCGGCTACACACAGGATACCGTCAAGGAGCTGCGCAAGGAGAGCAAGCGCGAGGGCATGGAAGGCATCAGCCCGCGTTACGTGCAGGATAAGATCTCAAACGCGCTGGTGAGCGAGGTGGGAGAGGGGACCATCAATCCCTTCATGGTGATGAACGAGCTCGAGAAGGGCTTGCTCAATCACTCGCTCATCACCAACGACGAGCAAAAGAAGAAATATCGCGACCTGATCGGCGTGGTGAAGCGCGAATACGAAGAGATCGTGAAGAACGAAGTGCAGCGCGCGATCAGCGCTGACGAGGAAGCGATTAGTAAGCTGGCTGCGAACTACATCGACAATATCAAGGCCTACACGCTCAAGGAAAAGGTCAAGAACTCCTACACGGGCCAGAACGAGGAGCCCGACGAGCGGCTAATGCGCGCGATCGAGGAGAAGATCGAGATCCCGGAGAATCGCAAGGACGATTTCCGCCGTGAGATCATGAACTTCATCGGTGCCAAGGCGATCGAAGGCAAACGCTTCGATTGGCAGACGAACGACCGGCTGCGCCGCGCGCTGGAGCTCAAGCTGTTCGAAGATCAGAAGGACAGCATCAAACTGAAGACGTTGGTCTCGGCCGTGGTCGACAAGGAGACCCAGGAGAAGATCGATGTCATCAAGAGCCGTTTGATGCGGTACTTCGGGTACAACGAAGTGAGCGCGACCGACGTGCTCAACTACGTGGCGTCGATTTTCGCTCGCGGAGACGCCAAGCAGTAGCCGGCGATGTTACTGGCTCACGGAGCCCCGTGACGGGCTGTGTTACTGGGTCACGGGGCCCCGGCTGTTTCTAGGTTACGGGGCCCGTGACGGGTTTTCTTGCCCGGAGTAAACCCGTGGTGGGTTCTCGAGTGGCCCGCCGAGCGTCAGATGCAGCCGTCTGGATGCATTGGGCGTGAGTCTGCGCGGGTGGCGCTGGATGTGGGTGAGTGTTCGCACGCTCGCGCTGCTGCCGCGCGGAGTGTTCCAGCGTGATGCGACCGAGATCGTGGTGTGACGCGAAACAGCCAAAATCAGCTGTGGTGACGCAATCGCAGAGTCCTAAATGCTTGACACACGGGTACCTCATCACCCTGTGCTTTGCTTAAAGTTGAGGCAGCCACGACCGTTCCCGTGAGTTAGTGGCTCGGCACAGTTCAAATCAACATCAAATCACCAGGTTTTCCAGGGTTGGCGCTGGTTTGGCGTCGCTCGCTCTCTCCTTCGTGGCCGCTAACGCAGCTGCCGAGCAAAGTGGTCTCGGCTCGGCGGGCGCACGGGGAGCGCGTTGGCAACAGGGTAACGTAACGGTCAACGTCGAGGCATCCGTCGACCAACTCGGTGTCGAGGCCTTCGAGGCGGTCGTGCTCGCGGCCAGTGCCTGGCAGAACGCTCCGGGCATCTTGCCGACGCTGGTAGTACAGCGCGGGCCGGATGATCCGATCGGCTATCGACGCTCCGGTGAGAACAAGAATACCGTGCGCTTCGCGCCCGACGGTGATCCGCTGGCGCACGGCGCCTTGGCCATCACGGTCATCACCTTCGACGCGAACGCGAAGGAGATCCTCGACGCGGACGTGGTGCTCAACGGCGAACATGCCTTCGAGTTCTTCGATCACGACGCACGCAACGAAGGCATGTCGACGTACGACCTGCAGAATGTGCTCACCCACGAGCTCGGGCACCTGCTCGGGCTGGGTGAAGAGATGAAGGACGATACCGCGACGATGTACGCCTTCTCCCAGCCGGGCGAGACGGGCAAACGCGACCTCGAAGTGGTCGACAAGGACTCGATCGCGGATCTGTACGACGTCGAATTCAGCACCGAGACCCCGATGGGCTGTGGTGGCGCGACCATCGCGGGCTACAACGGTGAAGCCTGGGTATGGGCCGCGCTAGGCCTCGGAGCACTCGGGTTTCTCTCGCGCCGTCGGTCGACACGCGGGATCGCGCTCGGGGCGACCGCGCTCGGAGTGCTACTCGTCGGTGTGGGCGCGTCGAACTCGGCTCCGTTCGAGGCGCACCTCGAAGGGCTTGCCGGTACGCCGGATCCGAGCGCCGTTGCGATGGTGGTGACCGGATCAGAGTCGAGCTGGGAGAACGGCTTGATCGTGACCCAACTCAGCTTGCAGCCAGAAATTGCCGGCCAAGGCCCCGAAGCACTGAGCGTCCGCACCCTCGGGGGTCAGGTGGGCGAGCTGGTGCAAGTGGTTGGGCACGCACTTCCGCCACAACTCGGTGACTCTCTCCGCATCAAAGTGCGCTCTGGGATTAAGGGCGAGGCCATCTGGGTCGCACCCATCGACTACAGAGCTCACTGAGCGGAGGGTCACGATGATGAAGAACACTCAACCTCGC
>JAYWEH010000144.1:0-5581 GCA_043780025.1 Deltaproteobacteria bacterium | reverse complement strand
GCAGGGTATTCAAATCGGCTGCCGCTTCAATGCGCCAGGGCCATTCCGGCGCGCTTGGCGGGTCCGCGGGCCGCTACTGAGCTCGGCCTGTGCGCCGGTCCCGGTTTTGCTCTGGATCGGAATCGACTTGGGCTTCTCCGCGCTCGTTTTCGTCCACGCGGACCCGCGGGCCCTTTTGCGCCAGGCCGCGAATGGCGCCTGCGGCCGCGCCGAGCAAAGCCGAAACGCCCTCTTCCACCGCGGCCTCAAACTCGCCCGTGACGCGCCCGGCGCCATTTCGCGGCGCATTCGCCCGGCGCCGCCGCGCTTCTTTGCGCCGCTCACGGTCGAGCTCGCGCTCCGCCTGGCGCAGCAGCTTTTCGGAGTCCGGAGCCAGCTGCCCAACACCGAAGAGCAGCACGATGACGCCCCAGACGATCAACGGATACAGGAAAAACTGCTCACCTGCCACGGCCAGGTCCACGAGAAAGATGCCCGCGTTGGCGATCAGGTAGACCACGAGGTGGCGAACAAACGCCGCGCGTTTGCGCTGCCGCAGCCGCAATACTCGCTCGTTCAGGGCGAGCTGGTCCCCCAGATCGGCGGCGGCCCCCTCGATCGCTTCGCTCGGTATGCCGACCTCGCGCGCCGCGGCGACGAGATCCTCGTGGCTGATGCCGTCGAAGGTGTGGGTCTGCAGCGCGCGGCGCAGAATTTCGTCGGCCTCCTCGCGCGTGTAGGTCTTGGGCACCGAGTCATTATGGGCTCGGAGAGCGGCCCTGACCAGGTGCGGTCCCCACCGGCCGAACCCGAAAAGCGGCCGACGCCCCCTCGGGTCTACTCGAGCGGGCCCGTCAGTTGTTCGAGCGCGTTCGAGACGCGCGGCACCGGCAGATCCTGAGTGTCGCGGTCGATCGTGTTGCCGTTGACTCGCACTGATACGAAATCCGCCTCGTCGAGCGTCACGTCCTGGGCGTTGACGCCGATTTCGTTCGCCGTGATCAGGCCGCGGCGCGCGCTGATTTGGGACCCACCGAGCACCTGCAAACCGACGACGGCGCTCGAGCGAATATCGAAATCCTCGATGTTCAGAACCGACCCGCGGATCACAGCCAGGCCGCCGCCGCCCGGTTGCGTGAGGCAGCTCGTGGACGCGCAGTCCGCACGATCCGTGTCGGCGATCAAGACGTGGCGAGCACTGAGCGTGCTCGGGTCGAAACACAGGTTGGGATCGGCCCCGCACTCCTGACCGATCAACACCACAGCGTAGTCGCGATTGCGCACGAACGATGCGCGCTCCAGGCTGACCGAAGAAAACGCCACCTCCAGGCCTCTGCCGTCGAGCCGCGTCGGCCCCGAACGATTGTCGTGGCTGATGAAATCGCTCAATGTGACCTCCGGCGTGAATGCCGCCGAGAGACCGACGCCGTGGTTACCGCGGAGCCACACGCGCTCCCCGAGCAGCCGGCTCGCGGCGAAGGTGTTCAGGCCGATGGCTTTGCCGTCCGCCCGGGGTGCGGGCAGCGTGTCTTCGATCATGGCATCGCGCAACACGACGTCCGCGCCGTCGGCGACCCACACCCCAATGCCGGCGTTGCGTACGAAAGCGCTGCGATCGATTGTCATACTGCCCTCGAAGACCGTCAGGCCTTGTCCGGTACCTTCCGTCCCGAGGTAGGGGAACGTGTCGGCGATTGAAAGGTCGCTCACCGTAAAGCGCGTGCCAGGCTCGAACAGGCTGATGCCCGAATCGGCCGAATTGCTGATGGCGATGCGCGAGCCGATCGCCTGGATACCCTCGTACAGGGTGAGCGCGCCGCGCGCTTCTTCCGGCACCGGCAGCGTGTCGAGCAGCTCCACGTCGCTCATGTCGAGCTCGGCACCGGGACCGCCCGCGGAGATGGCCGAACCGGCATTGTTGCGGAAACGAGCGCGCTCGAGCAGTAACGTGGTGGGCGTCGAGGCGTCGTCGCCGCGCAGCCACAGCCCGCCGCTCAGGTACGGATCCTCGAGCAGGACAGCCCCGCTCACGGACAGATCGCTCACGCGCACATCCGCGTCGGTGCCGACGATCTCCAGGCTGTAACCTTCGTTGGCATCGAACGCGGCGCGTTCCAGGTTCAAGAGCACATTGTCGAACACGCGCAGCCCGAAACCGAGCCGAGCGCCCGCGTCGTCGGCGACCGCCACGGTGCCGCTGACGCTCAGATCGCTCACGTCGACCTCGCTGCCGGCGAGTAGGGCACCGACGGCGCCGTTGCCGCGCAAGTTGACACGCTGCAAGCTGCCAACGGAATCGAGCGCGAACAGCGCGAATTGGCCCTGGCTGAGGGCGGCCGTCTCGAGCACGGAGAGGTCGGCAATTTCAAACGTGGCGATGGGGCCGAAGCCGGCGCCGTATTGATTGCGATACAAGAGCACGCGGGCGCCGTCGAAGCTGGCACTTTCTCCGGCGTAGGCGCCGAAGCCGGCCAGACCGTCGAGCGAGAAGCTGCCCGCCACGAGTGTGTCCTCGACATCCAGCAGGCTGCCTTCGGCGCTCAGCCCCACGTTGCGATTGCCGATCAACGCGGCGCTCCGCAGCGTGAGGGTCGCGCCGTTCGTGACGCCCACGGCGAACACCTGTTCCTCGACGAGCTCGAAGTCGGACGTGTCGGCGACGAGCAGATCGCGCGCGTTCACGCTGCTGCCGTTACCGGACGCGGATAGACCCTGGCGCGCATTGCCGAAGAGCGCGACCCGCTCTAGCGTCGCCGTGGCCCCCGCGCTCACGGACACACCGACGCCGCCGGCAGTGCCGGTGCCGAGCTCGGTTCCGCCGACGAACACGTCGATCAGGGACAACTGAGCGCCAACGCCCGTCGCCGTGACGCCCGCCCCCAGGCTGCCGCTCACGCGCACGCGATCGAGGCTGGCGCTGATGCCGGCGCCTGCGACGATGCCGGGGCGCGCACCAGCCACCGTGAGCTCGGCCAGCCTCACGCCGCTCTCGAGGAGCGCCAGCGTCGGCGCATCTTCGCCGCTCGTCTGCGCCACGATGCGCGCTTGGTTGGTGCAGCCGCCCACCAGCGCAATGCGGCTCGTGATCTGGAGCGGCGCGACCCGGTTGTCACCGCGCCCGATCGCCACGATGGCTCCGTCGGTGGCCAACGCGAGCGCGGAGGCGACGCTCGTGAACGGATTTGCGCGGCTGCCGTCGCCGGGCCCCGCGGCGAGCGGATCGACGTAGAGCACCACGCCAGCGAAGCCCGGAGCCGCGAGGCGCAACGTGGCTTCGACTGGCCATGGCACGCCGCTCGGGCAGCCATCGAAGCTGGGCGGGCAATTGTTCGCGCCCTCCTCGCAGGGTACCTCCGAAGCGGGCGCGCACACCGTGAAGCGCTGCAAGCCCTGCAGCTGCAGGTCATTGGCGGCCTCGTCGGGCAACGGCGCGACCGCATGCCAGCCGAGCGGGCACGACCACGTGGCGATGCTCGGCATTAGGGCAGGGCACACGCCCTCGAGACTCGAGCAGGCGTCGCCGGGCCCGATCGGCGCTGTCGGTTGGCAGACGCCGTGTTCGAAACGCTGCGAAGGGCAGCCCTCCGGCGGCATCAGCCTGGGCGCGGCCGGCGCATCGATGTCGGCGCTCGGATCGAGGGTAGAGTCCCCGGCGTCCGCCGCGACGTTGCCGCTGCCACCCGCGCCGTTCGGATCGGGCCCGCCGATCCCCGTGACGAGGGTCTCATCCCCGGTGTTGCAGGCGGCGAGGCCGAGGAGGGTGGCGCCCGAGAACCGCTTCCAATCTGGCATCCGCGCCCATGATGGGCGCGATTGCCGGGCTGTTCAAGCGAAGTCCACCCGCGAGCTCAATCGTTCGCGATGGCGCGAGCCAGCTCGCGGTAACACGCCACCAGTGCATCGAGGGAATAGTGCGCGTTCAGCCCACTCGGATTGGGCAGCGCCCAGGTTTCGACGCCGCCAAACGCCTCGCTCTGGCGCCCCACCGCGGCGCCGGGCTGGTTCGCGGCGATGCGGTAGGCGCCGAGACCAAGGAACGCGATCGCGCGCGGCGCGTAGCGCGCCAGCTTGCGCCGGAGCGAGCGGCCGCCTCGACGATAGTCTTCGTCCAGCAGTTCGTCGGCGCTCGCGCTCGGCTTCGAGACCACGTTGGTGATGCCGATCCCGGCGGCGAGCAACTCGTGCCCTCGCTCGGGCCGCAGCAAGCTCGGCGTGAAACCGGCGCGATGGAGGGTTGGCCAGAACCGATTGCCGGGCCTCGCAAAGTGGTGCCCCACCGCCGCGGAATACAGGCTCGGGTTGATACCGCAGAACAACACGCGCAAGCCCGGCCCAATCAAATCGGCCACGCGGCGCCGCTGTGCCGCCTGCAGCTCTGCCGGTGTCGGCCTAACGACAGCTTCGACTCGCGCTCTCGAGCGCCGCGGTTGCCGATCCATCGAGCCCGGCCTATGCACTCGTAGCTGCCACGGCGCAAGCGTTACGATCGGGCGCCCCACGAGCCGTGACTTCTCATTCCATGATCCCCTTTTCCGTCCTCGACGTCACACCCATTCTCGATGGGGGTGATGCGGCGCTGTCATTCAAGAATACGCTCGATCTGGCGCGCCATGTCGAGCGCTGGGGTTACCGGCGCTACTGGATCGCTGAACACCACAACATGCCCGGTGTGGCCAGCGCCGCCACCGCGGTGGTGATCGGCCACGTCGCGGGGGGCACCACTCACCTCCGCGTGGGCGCGGGCGGTATCATGCTACCCAACCATTCGCCGCTCGTGATCGCCGAGCAATTCGGCACGCTCGAGTCGCTGTACCCTGGCCGCATCGAGCTCGGGCTCGGTCGCGCTCCGGGGACGGACCCGCTCACCACGCGCGCGCTGCGCCGCCACCTCAACCCCGAGGCGGACACGTTCCCGAACGACGTCGTGGAGCTGATGCGCTACTTCCAGCCGGGCGACTTCCCCGAACGCGTGCGCGCGGTGCCGGGCCGCGGCTTGAACGTGCCGATCTGGATCCTGGGCTCCAGCCTGTTCGGCGCCGAGTTCGCCGCGCAGCTCGGGTTGCCATTCGCGTTTGCGTCGCATTTCGCGCCGGCCTTGATGGCGCAGGCCATTGGCGTCTATCGCAGCCGGTTTCGCCCTTCGGAAGGGCTCGCGCAGCCCTACGTGATGTTGGGCGTGCACGTGTTCGCGGCCGACACCGACGCTGAGGCGCAGCAGCATTTTACCTCGGTGCAACAGTATTTCATGAAGCTGAGGCGCGGGCGCCCGGGCACGTTGCCCCCGCCCCAGCCCGGTTTCTTCCAGACCTTGTCGCCGCTCGAGCAAGCGTCCGTCAACGAGACGCTCGCCTGTTCGATGGTGGGCTCGCCCGGCACCGTGAAGCGTGAACTCGAGCAATTCATCGAGCGTACCCATGCGGATGAACTGATCATCACGACGTTGATCTTCGATCACGCCGCGCGCCTGCGCTCCTACGAGCTCACCGCCCAGCTCCGCGATTAGGGTCAGGTGGGATGAGCTAGGCTACGGCGCCGAGGTAGCGCACCACGCTGTCCTGATCGTGCGGGCCGATCACCTCGTGCGCGATGCGCTTGAGCTCCG